>JALFSR010000082.1 GCA_022778745.1 Clostridiales bacterium | reverse complement strand
TCTTTGTCCGTTCGACTTGCATGTGTTAAGCACGCCGCCAGCGTTCATCCTGAGCCAGGATCAAACTCTCAAATAAAAATAGTTTGTCCGAACTGCAAAACTAAACGTTAGCTTAATTTCCCGTTCTTACTGTTTTAAGGTGCATCTTTCGATGCTGTTCTGAATTATTCTCTTAGAATCGTTTCAGGGATTGGTTATACTGTTCAGTTATCAAGGTTCATCGCCTTCCTATTTAGAAGACCAACGGAGAAGGAGGGATTTGAACCCTCGCGCCGCTACTAACGACCTACTCCCTTTCCAGGGGAGCCCCTTCAACCACTTGGGTACTTCTCCATAAGAAAAGCTGGTTGATTAATTTTCAATATATAATTATATTGAGCGGAGAAGGTGGGATTCGAACCCACGGTCCCTTTCGGAATCACCGGTTTTCAAGACCGGCTCCTTAAACCACTCGGACACCTCTCCAAAAAGACTGCTTAGTTATTATATCATAGCTCTTATAACTTGTCAAGCACTTTTTTAAAGTTTTTTTGAGATTTTTTTGTTCGTTATGAACTTTTTTATCTCAGTGCCTCTCTCGTGGCGACATCAGTTATTCTATCACTACCTTTCCATTCTGTCAATAGTTTTTTCACTTTTTTTTATTTTTTTTTATTTTTTTATTTTTTTCCTATTTTATAAGCATTTTCCGCCATTTTTCCTCTTCCAATTTTCTCACATAGAGACAAACAGAACAAATCACAATATACATTTCACTAATCTGTTAAATACAAAGCAGAGATTTTTTCCCTGCCTTGTGTGCTTTTCTCTATTGCTTAGTATTTTATCTGCTTAAGTGTGGCTGTTTCCATATTTTACTCATTCTGCATTAAATATATTTGTGCCAAAGGCAGATCATCCGGAGTTGTTACTTTAATATTTTGATAATTTCCATTTGTGAGTTTTACTTTTTTATCTGTAAAATTTTCAACTACCATTGCATCATCTGTAATTTTTAATTCATGTGATGATGCAAACATTATCTCATACGCCTTTTTAATCAGATCATATTCAAATACTTGTGGTGTTTGAACAGCCCAAACTTTTGAACGCTCTGGCGTAATTTGAGTAAAGCCCTCCTTATCTGCTATTTTAATTGTATCTTTGGCTGGAACAGCTGCAACACACGCTCCATATTCCCTTACATCTTTCAGACAGTTATTTAACGTCTCTTGATCAATACATGGTCTTGCTCCATCATGAATAAAGACATATTGACAGCTTTTCACTGCTTTCAATCCCTCATAGACAGAATGATACCTCTCTTTTCCTCCTGCAACAATTGCAGAAACATTTGCGAATCCATATCTTTCTACAATTTCTTTTCTGCAATACTCAATTTCATCTTTCCCTGTCACTAAGACAATTTCATCTATTCCAAACGTTTCAAATGCCCGCAGCGAATAATACAATACTGGATGATCATAAATCTCAATATATTGCTTTTTTACACTGCTATTCATACGTTTTCCACTTCCTGCCGCTAAAACAATCGCAGCACATCTTTCCCTCTCCATAACTTGTCTTTTCCTTTTTCCCGTCACTTACTACGCTAATAATTGCAAAACTCTTACTCGTCAAGTGCATATTTATTATACTCTTCACCAGTTTCCCTAATTCAGCCAATCTAAGATCTATTTCTTCTTCATTTTATTAATTTTCAGAATTGTTTGCAATTCTTATCGTTCTCCTAATTTTAAACCTGGCACTGCGTTTAAATCCCATCCATGCCGTGTTCCTTTTATAAATTCATAATATCCTGCTGCGCCAATCATAGCTGCGTTATCGGTACAATAAATTGGTGATGGATAGTATAATTGAATCTTTTCTTTTTCACATGCATTTGCCATGGCAGTACGAAGAGCAAAATTCGAAGCAACTCCCCCTGCGAGTGCTAAACGATCAAAACCATATTGTTTTGCTCCTAAAATCGCATGCTCTACTAACACATCAACAACTGCTTTTTGAAAAGAAGCTGCCAAATCTGCGGTATTTACTTCTTCTCCTCGCATTTTTGCATGATTCAAATAGTTTAAAACAGCTGATTTAATTCCACTAAAGCTAAAATCAAATACAGAACCTGTCACTTTTGCCTTTGGAAATGGAATTGCATATGCATTTCCTTCTTTTGCTTTTTTATCAATTTTTGGTCCACCTGGATATCCAAGCCCAATTGAACGGGCTACTTTATCAAATGCTTCACCTGCTGCATCATCACGAGTGCGTCCCAATATTTCAAACTCACCATAATCTTTTACTACGACAAGATGAGTATGTCCTCCAGAAACGATCAAACAAATAAATGGTGGTTCCAAGTCTGGATGTTCAATAAAATTAGCAGCGACATGTCCCTCAATATGATGTACTCCCACTAACGGAAGCTTTTTAGCATAAGCAATCGCTTTTGCAGCAGACACTCCAACTAAAAGTGATCCTACAAGTCCTGGGCCGTAAGTTACTGCAATTGCATCCATTTGATCAAGTGTCATATCTGCTTCTTTTAATGCCTCTTCAATCACCTGATTAATTTTTTCCATATGTTTTCTGGACGCAATTTCTGGTACAACACCTCCATATAATGTGTGTAAATCAATTTGTGAAGAAATAATATTGGAGTACACTTCTCTTCCGTTCTTTACGACTGCTGCTGCCGTCTCATCGCAAGAACTTTCTATTCCAAGAATATAACAGTCTTTTTTTTGCTGCATTTAATTTTCCTCCTAATCAAAATCATTATGATTCAAAATCAAGTTCTGTCGTCATTCCATCTTTTGGAATGATTGTATTTGGAAAAATGGCACGCACTTCTTCTGTAAATTCTTCTGGACGTGTCATTGACGGACTATAATGTGTCAGCCAAAGCTGCTTTGGCTCGGCTGTTTTTGCTAACTGAGCTGCCTCATACATTGTCATATGTTTATATTCTTTTGCCTTGCCAATTTTTTCTTTTTCTCCATACATTCCTTCACAAATAAACAAATCGGCATCCTGTGCCTGTTCTGCAATCACAGGAGTTGGACGGCTATCTGTTACATAAGTTAATTTGATTCCTTTTCTTGCTGGTCCAAGCACCCTATCTGGAGTGATCACTGTGCCATCCACTTCCAACGTCTCTCCTTTTTGCAAACGATTCCAATATTGGACAGGAAGATTTAATTCTTTCGCCCGCTCTACCGAAAATTTTCCTATTCTTGGAATAGAAATCGTATAACCATAACATACAATATTATGATTAACACGAAATGCTTCGATATGATATCCTTTTATATCAAATGATTTCTTCGGCTCCGTAATTTCTATGAATTCCAATGGAAATGGCAATTCTGGAGCAATCACACGAAGTGCATTCACTACTCGCTCTAACCCTTTCGGACCAATCATAATAAGCGGATCTTTCCGTTCTGCATTTCCCATTGTCAACAGAAGACCTGGAAGCCCACTAATATGATCTCCATGATAATGCGTAAAACACATAATATCAACAGGATGGCAACTCCAGCCTTTTTTACGTACAGCTACTTGTGTTCCCTCTCCACAATCAATCATTAATGAACTTCCATTATACCTTGTCATAAGAGAGGTAAGATAACGATATGGCAACGGCATCATTCCACCTGTGCCTAACAAACAAACATCTAACATGAATACTCCTTTATAATAATTCTTTTTCTGCTTTTTTCTCGAACGGGACACTAAATTGTTTCACAATACGATCATAACATTGCTCACAAAGTTCCCAACTATGATATTCACCATCTTTATTTGAAAAGTATCCCCATATTTTTTGTACGCTGATATAGTCTTCCGCTGCAATTCCTTTCTCCACTGGAATTATTTTTCCACATCCATTACAGATAACTTCTATTATTACCTTTTCACAATCCGAATAATATTTTTTCATAAATTTTCTTGTGGTGCCAATCCTATTGCTTTTAGGCAGTAAAACACACCATTCTCCTTTCTGATACATACAGCATAAACAAGTTTATCACAAACTCTCTAAATCTTATTGATCAGTGTCATAACCTATCTAACATTATATCGGATTTTATACATGAATTTCAATGGTAATTATTATCATAGCGAATAGTTCCACATAATGACCGCATCTTCTGCTGGTTTTTCATAAAAATTCTTTCTTTTTCCGACCGAAGCAAATCCCATTTTTTCATATAATCGAATTGCCGTTTTATTACTCTCTCTCACTTCTAATGTCATAGCCGTCACCCCATGCTGCTTACAAACATTTAGCATATGCGAGACAAGAGCTTTTCCTATTCCTTGATGCCGATAACTTGAAGTAACCGCCACATTCGTGACATCTGCTTCATCAAATACAACCATCACTCCCATATATCCAATCACTTGCCCTCTTTTTTCTGCAACAAGAAATCGATACGATGACTGCTCAAAACTTTCCTTTAGACTTTGTTTTGACCATGGCTGTGAAAAGCATTCCATTTCTAGCTGTGCGACTGCTTCAATATCTGTTTGAAACATATTACGAATCTGCATGTAATTTTGCTTCCCTTTCTCGTTCTGCCTGAGACTTTCTCAAATAATCTGGCAAATGCTCTCTTGCATGTTCTGTCTTTCCCTTTCTATAATACATCGCTCCAAGCTGTGCTACAACAGCACCTCTTTGACGATTAACAAAAGATGGTGCAAAATGACATGCTGTCTTTGCCAATTCAACAATTTTTTCACGATAGACAGGAATACCATCTCCAACAAATAATACTTCTTTTTCATATTGATTAATCTGCTGCATCAAATCATTCAAATCCATTGCACAAGGAGCAAGCATTTGATTCATTGTCTCTCCTTCAAATTCGTAAATTCCTGTATATACTTGATTTCTTCTTGCATCCATAATTGGACAAATAAGATAAGCAGAACTAAAACATGCATATGCCATTGCTTCAATCGTCGGAACATGAATCAATGGCTTTTCTAATGCAAGTCCAAGTCCTTTTGCTGTTGCAGAACCGATACGAAGTCCTGTAAAAGATCCTGGACCACCTGACACAGCAATTGCATCGATTTCATCCAAATTTGTCTCTGTCATACGGACAATTTCATCAATCATCGGAAGTAATGTCTGTGAATGCGTTTTTTTAAAGTTCACTGTGTACTCCGCAGTAATCACATCATCCGTCAAAATTGCTACGCTTGCCACAAGCGAAGAACTTTCAATCCCTAAAATTTTCATAAATTTAATTCAGGCACAAAAATCTATTCCTTTTCAGTAATGAGAGGAGTGCCATTTTTCCTTTCTAACAAAATTTACTTTTCTGCTTATTTATAATACCATACCTTTAGCGGCAATCACACAGCTTTATCCAATTGTAATGCGGCGATATTCAAAACCATAATTCATATCCTTTTCAATCGTAATCCAAACTGCATTAGATGGAATAATTTCTTCAATAAGAGATGCCCATTCAATCAAGCAGATACCATCCCCAAAGAAATAGTCTTCATAGCCAAGCTCGTCCATCTCTTCTATATCTCCAATACGATATACATCAAAATGATACAGAGGCAGTCTGCCTTTTTCATATTGCTGTACTATTGTAAAAGTTGGACTGCAAACAGGTTCATAAATTCCAAGTCCTTCTGCAAATCCTTTAGTAAATACTGTTTTTCCAACACCAAGATCTCCATTTAAACAATAAATCTCCCCTGCTTTTGCCTGTTTTCCAAGCTGTTTCCCTGCTTCATATGTCTGCTGCTCACTTCTGCTCTCTATTTGTTTCATTTCTTTTTACTTCCCCTTTCCTTTTACATGAGAGGACGGCATTTTCGTTCTTGCCAATTCTAAAACCATTGCAATTTCTTTTTCATTTCCTGTTTTTGGAATAATATTTGCACGAATTGGATCTGTAAAAATATAAAGTGCTCGCTTTCTTGCCACAATTTTCCATAATTCATCCCAACTCACTGCTGCACAATTATCTTCTTGACTTACTGTAATTCCTTTTTCTCCAAAGCTATAATTCATCGGCTTTTGCATCACTGGATGCTTTGCCTGCTTTACTGCCTTTGCGTACAGTGCAATTGGCTGATAAATCGTAAACATCGAACCGATCAGCAATAATAATAATGTGCTGTAAGTTTGCACTTTTCCAAAAGAAACAACTGCTCCAATCAAACATGCCGTACTAAATAAAAATCCAACTACGCCTATTACCTTTGCATAATTATGATACAATAAAAAATGAAATAAATCTGATGCGGTCACAGATGCAGTTATATTAATTTCTTTCTCCATAATTTCCCTTTCTTTTTATAAAATGAGAATTTTATCCCATATAAATCAACGAACTACACACTATACTTCGTCTAGCTTGAAGCGGATCTTCTAAATCCGCTTCCCTGCAGCAAACTAATTTAACTTCATCGTAAGCTGAATCCGTCGTTTTGCCAAATCAACACTCAGCACTTTGACTTCTACGATATCTCCTACACTTACAACATCCATTGGATGCTTGATATAGTGTCTAGACATTTCTGATATATGAACCAAACCATCCTGATGTACTCCAATATCAACAAATGCACCAAAATCAATGACATTACGCACAGTTCCCTTTAATACCATACCTGGCTGTAAGTCTTTCAGTTCTAACACATCACTTCTTAAAATTGGACGCGGCATTTCCTCTCGTGGATCTCTTGCTGGCTTTTCTAATTCTGCTATAATATCATTCAACGTCAGCTCTCCAATTCCAAACTCTGTTTCTACCTCTGCTGTATTAATTTTACTGCGAATCGACTTTGCTGTGCCTGTCAAAATATCATTTGGTTTATAGCCAATCTTTTTTAATATCGCCTCTGCAACGTTATAACTTTCTGGATGTACTGCAGTTGCATCCAATGCATTCTCTCCTTGACTAATTCGAAGAAAACCTGCACATTGTTCAAATGCCTTTGGTCCTAATTTTGGCACATTCAAAAGCTGTTTTCTATTTGTAAAGCGTCCGTTTTGTTCTCGATATGCAACAATATTTTTTGCAACAGTCTTACTAATACCAGAAATATATTCAAGCAACGATGCAGATGCCGTATTTAAATCAACTCCAACACGATTTACACAATCCTCTACTACACCATTTAATACTTCTCCAAGCTTCTTTTGATTCATATCATGCTGGTACTGTCCAACTCCAATCGACTTTGGATCAATTTTTACTAACTCAGCAAGCGGATCTTGTACACGTCTTGCAATCGAAACTGCACTTCTCTGACCAACATCAAAATTCGGAAATTCTTCGGTCGCAAGCTTACTTGCCGAATAAACCGATGCACCTGCCTCATTTGTAATAATGTATTTTACAGGAAGCTGAAATTCCTTTAACATATCAACAATAATCAATTCCGATTCTCTTGAAGCAGTTCCATTGCCAACTGAAATTAATGTAATATGATATTTCTCAATCAACTGTCTGACAATCTTTTTGGACTCTTCGACCTTTTTCTGAGGCAATGTTGGATAAATTACAACCGTATCTAATACTTTTCCTGTCTGATCAACAACTGCAAGTTTACATCCAGTACGAAACGCTGGGTCCCATCCAAGCACAACTTGTCCCGCAATTGGCGGCTGCATTAAAAGCTGTTCTAAGTTTTTTCCAAACACTTTCATTGCAGCATCTTCTGCCTTTGCTGTCAGTTCATTTCTAATATCTCGTTCAATTGCTGGCGCAATCAGGCGCTTATATGCATCGGCAATCGCATCTTTTAATATAACAGCAGTCTCTGTGTCTTGTTTGAGGATTATCTTTTTCTCCAAATATTGGATCAGTTTCTCTTCTTCCACATCCAGTTTTACAGTAATAAATTTTTCTTTTTCTCCACGATTTATCGCCAAAATTCGATGTCCAGCCATCGTTTTTACTCGTTCTTCGTAATTATAATAATTCTCATAAACAGATTCTGTCTTCTCATCTTTTGCCGCTGTAATTAATTTTCCTTCTTTCATAGAAACATCTCGAATATAACTTCGATATTCTGCATGATCCGAAATTGTCTCTGCCAAAATGTCTTTCGCACCAGAAATCGCATCGTCCGCTGTCATGATACCTTTTTCTTCATTGATATAAGACTGTGCCACTTCTTTTATCGGTTGTTTTTCCTTCTGCATTTGAATCAGCAATGCCAACGGTTCCAATCCCTTTTCTTTCGCAATCGCAGCACGAGTACGACGTTTTGGACGATATGGCAAATACAGATCTTCTACTGCAACAAGCGTCTGAGCATCTTCAATTTTCTTCTTTAATTGTTCAGTCAAAGCTCCCTTCTCTTCAATTGTAACCATTACCTGTTTTTTTCTGTCGTCCAAATTACGTAAATAACGCAAACGTTCGTCTAAATTACGAAGGATTTCATCATTTAACCCACCATGCTGTTCCTTTCGATAACGTGCGATAAATGGTATCGTATTTCCCTCATCAATCAAACGAATCACAGCTTCTACTTGCTGCGTTCTTATATTCAATTCTTCTTTTAAAATATAAACAATATTCATCTGCATACCAAGCAAGATACTCTAACTTTTTAAGCCAAGGAAAACTACTCCCATTCCTCATTTATCCTGCTGTTTTCCTTTCTAAAAATACTGTTGACAAAACTTTCATTGCCTGCCATTTCTTGACTTCTTCGTTATTATAATCTATTTATCGGCATTACGCAACTACAATAAGATCTTACCCATTTTTTTGTAATCATTGCCATTTCTATTCGTTTATGTTACAATGGAAAAAGAAGATGAGAAAAAGAAAGGAGTTTTTCAAATGGATCATAGCGATGACTTTTATCAAGAGCGACGTCCTGATCATTCTGTTCCCCCTCAAACGGAACCGACTTTACCACCGCCTAATCCAGATTTTAATCGTCGTCCTCCTGCACCACCAAACAAATTTGCTGCATTATCATTGATGATCAGTTTGCTTTCTTACGTGCTTTGTTGTTGTCATCCTTATATTATGATTGCAGGATGTGTTCTCAGTATTGTATTTGCTATTTTTTCAAAAGTAGTTGTGGAACCTACGCAAAAAATGAGAAAACAAGCAATTGCTGCTATTATCATTGCTTCTATTGGACTTATTATTCTATTAGGTTCCTTTGTATATACGTACGTTATTCTTCCTGAAATATTAAATGAAAATCCAGAACTGCGTCAGATGATGGATCAAATGCTTCAGGAATATGGTATCCGATTATCTGATTTAGGATTAACGATTATTCACGGAATCAAATAGATTCCTTTTTCAATTACATAATAATTTTTCCACAAAAAGTTTCCGATTAAAATTGCAGCTCCGATGTAACAATATCCCATCCGAAAATGCAGTGCGGAAACTTTTCTTTTTGTAGTACGCATAATTGTCTGCGTAATCATATAAACACTAAGTATCGTTACTGCATAACAAACAACAGGATGATAAAACAAACTCATTCCAATTTTTCCATGAATTAAAAACAAAAATGCTCTTGTCCCTCCGCAACCTGGACAATACAATCCTGTCATTTTACGCATAACACATGGATATTCTGGTATCTTCCATCCAGCTATATAGAAAATGGCGCCAGCTAATGCCGCCGCCATTATTATTTTTAATAAAAAATGATACATAAAATCATCCATCGTATCATAATTTGATTTTTTCATCGTTTTATTCTCACTCGATTATTTTGCCAGACGAATACGGTTTAAAATACCTGGCACTTGTTCTGCTTTTTGCTTGTACTCTGCTTCTGTCATTTCTGTTGTCAATACAGCAAACTCTCCTTCGATTCCATCTGCCATTACTACTTCAATTGGACCAAATACGGATTCAAGCTCTGCACTGCGCTGCTCTGGTGTACCGCTGACTCTGACAAAAAATGCATTTACTGCATCTTCAAAGTTTTCTAATTCGAGCTTTTCCTCACTCCAGCGACGCATTGTTGTACGCTTTGGATTTTTTACTTCTTCTACTACATCAGCAACAACTGCACTTGCAGTAGGAAGCTTGCCTGCACCTGCACCGTAGAACATCAGATCTCCAATTACATCTCCACGCACGAGAATTCCATTCATTACTCCATTCACACTATACAGCGGATGTTCTTCCCCAACCATAACTGGACTTACCATTGCATAAATCTTGCCATCTACTTTTTTGCTCGTTCCAAATAATTTTACTGCTTTTTCAAGCTTTGCTGCATATTTCATATCAACATCGCTGATCGCTGTAATACCTTCTGTATAAACATCTTCATAATCAACCTGTGCGCCAAATGCTAAAGAAGACAAAATTGCAATCTTACGGCAGGCATCAAATCCTTCCACATCTGCTTCTGGATTACGCTCTGCATAACCAAGATCTTGTGCTTTCTTCAAAATAGCGTCAAATGTCATACCTTTCTTTGCCATGTTTGTAAGCATGTAGTTTGTTGTACCGTTTAAAATACCTGTAATCTCATATACTTCATCTGAAGTAATACATTGATTTAATGGACGAATAATTGGGATTCCTCCGCCAACACTTGCTTCGAATAAGAAATTAATATTCTTCTCTTCTGCAATACGCATCAATTCTGCTCCATGCTTTGCAACTAATTCTTTATTTGATGTCGCAACGCTCTTTCCAGCTTCCAGACAAGCTTTTACAAACTGATACGCTGGCTTTGTTCCACCCATTGTTTCTACTACAATCTCAATTTCTGGATTCTCTATAATTTGATTAATATCATGTACCACTTTATCTTCCATTGGATCTCCTGGAAATTCTCTCAAATCCAGAACAGCCTTTACCTCGACTTCCTGTCCCGCCGTCTTTTTGATGCATTCTCTGTTCATTGATAATACTTGAACAACTCCTGATCCAATATTTCCATAACCTAAAACTGCTACTTTAACCATTTTAATCCTCCTCAGATCGCTATGCTATGATCAAACATGCGATTCTCAAATTTTTATAATACTACTCTCTTGCAAGTATTTTTAAATAATGAACGCATGATAAACATTCGATACTTTGCAACATTTCTGAAACATCTTTGGAACCATTTAATACATCTACACTCAAAGTTAGCGAGGCAATTCCATTAATTGGAATCGTCTGGTGAATCGTTAATATATTGGTACGGTACTCTGCTAGTTTCTGTAATACACTTGATAATGCTCCTGGTTCATCTTCCATCTGTAAAATAAATGTAACTGTCTTTCCTCTTACATTATCATGAAAGGGGAAAATATCATCTTTATATTTATAGAAAGAACTTCTGCTGATCCCTACTGCCTCTGTTGCATCATGAATAGTATCTACTTGTTCTGACTCCAACAGTTTCTTTGCCTTCACAACTTTTAGAAGAACTTTCGGCAATGCTCTTTGTTTTACTACATAATATTGATTCTCTTCCATCGTACTTTTCCTTCCATTTGTTCGTCAGACAAATACATTTGTATTTACTCAAAAGATATTAGCATAAGTTTCTAAAAAAAGCAACCCCAAATTTTGTTCTTTTACAAGAACCTATTGTCTGTTCTTTAATAATAAACGCCAAAAAACTGTTTTTTTTAAATATTTATTATGTATTTTTTATATCATAATCAGAAGATTAAAACAGTTTCAAAAAAGAGGTCACTGCCAAGACAATCACCTCTTTCTTATAAACTAACTTTACCGCTTCGCTTTGCGTTCTGTTTATTCTTCTTCCACTGCATCAGCTCCAGTACTTTGCCATTTTAAATATGCATTAATAAATAAATCAATATCTCCATCTAAAACAGCACTGACATTACCACTTTCTGCACCAGTACGATGATCTTTAATCATTGTATATGGCTGAAGTACATAAGAACGAATTTGGTTTCCCCATCCGATCTCTTTTACTTCTCCTCTAATATCCGATACCTTTTCTGCATTTTCCTGCTGCTTTAACATATAAAGCTTTGCCTTGAGCATCTGCATTGCTTTGTCTTTATTTTGGAACTGAGAACGCTCATTCTGGCACTGTACAACGATTCCAGTTGGAATATGCGTAATACGAATCGCAGATGATGTCTTATTAATATGCTGACCACCGGCACCACTGGAACGATACGTATCAATTCTTAAATCATCATCATTGATCTCTACATCCAAATCTTCCTGAATTTCAGGCATTACATCACAAGACACAAACGATGTCTGTCTCTTGCCGGCTGCATTAAATGGAGAAATACGTACAAGACGATGTACGCCTCTCTCGGACTTTAAATATCCAAATGCATTTTCTCCATTAATCTGAATCGTTACGGACTTAATTCCAGCTTCTTCACCGTCCAGATAATCCAATACCTCAATGGAATACCCTTTTTTCTCTGCCCAGCGGCAGTACATACGATAGAGCATACTTGCCCAGTCACACGATTCCGTTCCTCCTGCACCTGCATTCAAACGCAAAATCGCATTATTTTTATCATATTCTCCAGAAAGCAACGTACGAATACGCATATCTTCTAATGCATCTGTAAACTGCTTCATCATATCTTCAATCTCAGGAAGCACTTCTGGATCATTTTCTTCATATCCCATATCAATCAAAATTTGAATTTCTTCATATTGATTTTCCAATGTTTCAAATGCTTTTACTGTGTCTTGAAGATTTTTTAATTCCTTTGTAATCTTTTGGGACTCTTCTGGGTTATCCCAAAAAGATGGTTCTTCCATATGACGTTCCAGTTCTGTAATTTTTTCTTTTTTTGCCGCTAAGCTAAAGTGAATCCCTCAATTCATACAGCGGCTTCTCATAGGTAGACAGTGTATATTTATACTGATCTAATTCTACCACGAATCCTCACCTCTTTCTTTTTATCAATCGCTGTCCGACTGCTTATTCTGCAAATCGTCCACAGCACTGTTTATATTTTTTTCCAGAGCCACATGGGCATGGATCATTTGGATAAATCTTTTCTGCAGTACGCTTCTTTGGAGCTTTTACGCCAGAATCATCTTTATTTGTTCCTGTCACTTTTGCAACCTGCTCACGTTCTGCATTCTTTTGTTCCACTCTTGCATGAAGGAGCAAACGTACTGTCGTCTCTCGTACACTTGCCATCATTGCATTGAACATATCATAGCCTGCCATCTTATACTCTACGAGTGGATCTCTCTGACCATATGCCTGAAGACCAATTCCCTGACGCAGCTGTTCCATATCGTCAATATGATCCATCCATTTTTGATCAATTACCTTTAATAAAACAACACGCTCTAACTCACGAATCTGCTCTGGCTGGAACTCAGCTTCTTTTTTCTCGTAAAGCTTCACTGCTTCTTCTTTTAAAATCTGCTTAAGCTTTGCTTTTGTCATATGTTTTTTGTCATTTTCCGAAATTTCAATTCGATCAAATGGTACAATTGACAATAATGTTCGCTCCAATTCTCCGACATTCCATTCGTCTACTGACTGATCATCAGAAATACACTGATCAATTGTATTTTCTGTAATATCCGTTACCATCTTAAATACAACATCACGCATGCTGTCACCATCTAATACGCGGCGGCGTTCTTTATAAATGATCTCTCTTTGTTCATTCATAACTTCATCGTATTTCAACAAATTTTCACGAATACCGTAGTTATTTCCTTCAATCTTCTTCTGTGCTTTTTCAATTGCAGAAGAAAGCATCTTATGTTCAATCTGTTCGCCTTCTTCTACACCAAGTGCATTAAATACACTAATGATCTTTTCTGAACCAAACAGACGCATCAAATCATCATCCAATGAAATATAAAAACGAGATTCTCCTGGATCTCCCTGACGACCTGAACGACCTCTTAACTGATTATCAATACGTCTTGATTCGTGACGTTCTGTACCAATAATCTTTAATCCGCCCAGTTCTTTTGCCTTATCATCAAGTTTAATATCTGTACCACGACCAGCCATATTTGTAGCAATCGTAACAGCCTTATGAATACCAGCTTCTGCTACAATTTCTGCTTCAAGTTCATGGAACTTCGCATTCAATACTTTATGAGGAATACCTTGGCGCTGCAGCATCTTGCTTAACATCTCAGATGTCTCAATTGTAATCGTACCAACAAGAACTGGCTGTCCTTTCTCATAAGACTCTACAACTTCTTTTACAACTGCATTAAATTTTTCCTTCTTTGTCTTATAAACAGCATCCTGCTGGTCAATTCGAATCACTGGACGATTCGTTGGAATCTCAACAACATCCATTCCGTAAATATTACGAAATTCCTTTTCTTCTGTCAAAGCAGTACCTGTCATACCACTTTTCTTTTCATATTTATTAAAGAAATTCTGGAATGTGATCGTAGCAAGCGTCTTACTCTCTCTTTTAACTTTTACATGTTCTTTTGCTTCAATCGCCTGATGTAAACCATCAGAATAGCGGCGTCCTGGCATAATACGACCAGTAAATTCATCTACAATCAAAACTTGATCATCTTTTACTACATAATCTTTGTCTCTTGCCATTAAATAATTTGCACGAAGTGCAAGAATAATATTATGCTGAATTTCCAAATTCTGTGGATCTGCAAGGTTTTCAATATTAAAAAATTCTTCTACTTTATGAACACCTTCTTCTGTCAAGTTTACAACTTTATCCTTTTCATTTACAATAAAGTCTCCGCTTTCTTCAATTTCCTCTCCCATAATAGCATTCATCTTAGAAAATTCTGCACTTTCTTCGCCTCGCTCCAGACGCTTTGCAAGAATATCACAGACTTCATATAATCTCGTTGATTTTCCGCTCTGACCAGAAATAATTAATGGAGTTCTCGCCTCATCAATTAAAATCGAGTCAACCTCGTCAATAATCGCATAATGCAGGTCACGCAATACCATCTGTTCTTTGTAAATAACCATGTTATCACGCAAATAATCAAATCCTAATTCATTATTTGTTACATAAGTAATATCACATGCATAAGCTGCTCTTCTTTCATCGTTGTCCATGCTGTTTAATACAACTCCGACTGTTAATCCAAGGAAGCGATGTACTTGTCCCATCCATTCCGCATCACGCTGTGCCAAATAATCATTCACAGTAACGACATGTACGCCTTTTCCTGTCAATGCATTCAAATAAGAAGGAAGCAATGCTGTCTGTGTCTTACCTTCGCCAGTCTTCATCTCTGCAATACGTCCCTGATGTAAAATTACACCACCGATTAACTGCACTTCGTAATGCTCCTGATTTAATACGCGACGGGCAGCTTCTCTTACTGTTGCATAAGCTTCTGGCAGCAGAGAATCTAAAGATTCTCCTTTCGCATAACGCTCCTTGTATTCTGCTGTTTTTTCTCTTAATTGTTCATCACTTAATGCCATCATCGGCTCTCTTAAATTTTCGATTTTTTTAATTAATGGCATAATTAGTTTTATCTCTCTTTGGCTATGTGTACCAAAAAGCTTATTAATAATCCCCATTCGATCCTCCTATATAGAAAACATTCCAAATTATTATGGCGTATTACACTGCCATCACATGATAACCCTGCATTCACACATGTATCGTTATTGTATCACTGTTTTTATATGAATTCAAGTTAAAATTCTATGTACAAATAATTAACAATTATCAATTGCATTAATTCATTAAACAATTCAAAATTTTTATTTTTATCTAGCTTTGGCATTTTGCACAAATACTTTTTTATCCCCCAATCACTTTTTCTCTTTTTCTCTCCATTTTAACTGATTTCATCTATATAGTCAAAAAGTTATTCACCGCTCCTGCTTGTAATTTCTCCTTATTTTTCAGTTATCCACCGAGTTATCCACAGTATCCACCGTTTTTTTATTTTAATTGTGGATAACATTATTTATTTTTCTCGAACATATATTTTGTATATTTTATATAAAGTTTCTCTTTTTTTCTTATTTTTCCTAAGAAAGACTTATTGTTTTTTCTTGAAATACTCCCATGCAATTATATTTTATCCTCGCCATTTATTCTGAAATATAATTTTTCTATAAAATTGTTGCTACAATTCAAATACTACTTTTCAAATTGACTATGCTGTGTTATAATAGCTTTATTAAGATACTGAAAGGAGACTTCATTATGGAATATATCATTACTGGAAAAAATATTGAAGTGACAGAAGGATTAAAATCCGCAATTTATGAAAAAATCGGCAAGCTGGAGCGTTATTTCTCGAAAGATACTCAGATACATGTAACATTAAGTGTTCAAAAAGATCGTCAGAAAGTCGAAGTAACAATTCCTGTAAAGGGTAATATTATTCGTTCCGAGCAAACAAGTACAGATATGTATGTTTCTATTGATTTAGTAGAGGAAATTATCGAACGTCAGCTAAAGCGTTATAAAGGCAAACTTGTTTCTCATAAGCCAAATGTTCCTTCTTTCTCCACAGCTTATATGGAAGAAAACTATGAAGAACCAGACAAGATTAAGATCGTGAAGAGCAAGCGTTTTGCTGTTAAACCAATGGACCCTGAAGAAGCATGCGTTCAGATGGAATTACTTGGTCATAATTTTTATGTATTCTGCAACAGTCATACAGAAGAAGTAAATGTTGTTTATAAGAGAAAAGATGGCGCTTACGGTTTAATTGAGCCAGAATTCTAATCGAATCAAACAAGTAGAAAAACAGACTGTGAATGTCTGTTCGACTTATTCTAAAAGAAAGGGTGCTGCAGTATAGCAGCATCCTTTCTTGTCTACATAAATATATACGTAAGCAAAACTACTTGTATTTTATAAAAGGAAATGCTTATGTTTCTTTTCTCACTAAAGTAGACCAGTAAATATCTATTATATTTCATGATACCAGGGTCAAAAGGTCATGCTTTTTCATGCTTGCATGAAAAAGCATGATTTTGGGACCCCCAAAAAACATGAGAAAGTAGCCCAATTAGGGTGAATTTCGAATGTTTCTAGGATTGCGAGAACATATCGTGCGGAGCAATCCGTAGGTATCATGGGGTCAAACTATCTTTTGACCCCAACATCATATTTCATCTGGTTATAATAAAAATTAAGAAAGGAAGTTATACTATGGCAAAAAGAACCGTTTTAGTTACGGGAGCTTCCCGTGGTATCGGAAAAGCAATTGCGATTAAATTTGCTAAAAAAGGCTATAATGTCGTTATTAATTGTGTCAATCGAGTTCAACTTTTAGAACAAGTAAAACGTGAAATTGAATCCTATCAAGTGAAATGTATGATGTTCGTCGGTGATGTCGGCGATGCTGCTATCTGTGAGCAATTATTTGAACAAATCCATAAACAATTTGGACTTCTTGATGTATTAATCAATAATGCAGGAATCTCTTATATTGGTCTGTTCCAACAGATGAAAACGGAAGACTGGAACCGTATCGTTCAAGTCAACTTGAATTCTGTATTTCACTGTTCGCGTCTCGCTATTGAAGACATGCTTATACGAAAGCATGGCAAAATTGTTAATATCTCTTCTGTCTGGGGTATTACTGGTGCATCTTGCGAAGTCGCTTATTCCGCTACAAAAGGTGCAGTAAATGCAATGACGCGTGCGCTTGCAAAAGAGCTTGGTCCAAGCAATATCCAAGTAAACGCTGTTGCCTGTGGCGCAATTGATACTGAGATGAATCATTTTATGAGTGATGAAGAGCTGATTCAATTAATTGATGAGATTCCGATGTCCCGCCTTGGAAAAGCAGAAGAAGTGGCAGATCTTGTCTACCACCTCTCTTATAAAGAAACTTATCTGACTGGACAGGTAATTGCATTAGATGGAGGATGGATATAAAAAGTTTACTATTCGTTTTACAATAAGTTCACGAAACATTCAAATTTCCTCCATATTTTCTCCATATTTGTTTATTATTATGAAACCGTAGCAAAGATAAGATTTTTGCATCGTTTTTCTTTATATTTTGGGTCAACGTCTCCCCGTTGACCCCCTCCTTTTTATAGGAAAAATTTATCTAAATCTTTTATGGAAGCTTTAATATCCAAACATCCCATCTAATGACTCATCTTCGTCAATCCAATCTTGTACCTGAACAATACGATATTCATCTTTTGTATCTCGAATATATACTGTCTCAATTCCTGCATTAATAATCATTCGCTTACACATTGAGCAGCTGTTCGCATGTTCGACATAATTTCCTGTACGTACCTCTTTTCCTACAAGATAAATCGAACTTCCAATCATTTGGCTTCTCGATGCACTAATAATCGCATTCGCTTCTGCATGAACACTGCGGCATAATTCATAGCGTTCTCCTCTTGGAATATTTTTCTTTTCCCGAATACAGTAATTTAAATCCGAACAGTTTTTTCTTCCTCTCGGCGCACCGACATAGCCCGTTGAGATCACTTCATCATTTTTTACAATAACCGCCCCATAATGTCTTCGAAGACAAGTACATCGCTGAGATACCATCTCCGCCAAGTCTAAATAATAATTGATCTTATCTCTTCGTTCCAAATTAAATGTCTCCTTTTTCACATATTTTAATGTAGTTATTACGTTATTCCTCCACAGTACTTACACATTCATCTTTCAAATCTGTTATTCCATCTTCTTCTGTTATAATCTTACAGTTTTCTTCTCGGTTTAAATCAGTGACAAGCATTGGATTTTCTTCTTTCATCGCAGCAATAAACTGTTCAATCTGATCTGGATGTGCTTTTAACCACTCATTTTCTTCCTGCGTAATTCCAACAAGCTGTAAAAATTGAACCGTTCCATTGAGTGTAGGCAGTAATGGCAATTCCTCATCTTCCGTAACAAGAAGTGCAGTGATTTTTGAATTTGTATGAGGTTTTAATGGCGTCCCATCCCCAGAAATCAACATTCCATTACTCAAGCATTCCTCACTCGTAAATGTGTATCTTGCAAGATTCGCCATAATATTTGTCGCCCACATCGCATCCATTGTGCGTTCCTGTGCAAGTTTCATCGTCATTTCATATCCCCATTTGCTCTTTTCCTGACCATATGCTTCCTCTTTTGCATATAGTTCACTCATTCCATAAGAAATCAGATGCTTATAACCATTGATAGATGTATAAAAACAATATCCATCCAACTGCTTCCCACTTCCTCGATTTACTTTTGAAAGCATTGCCCGATCTAACCGCTCTGGTTTCTGATCTTCATATAGTTGACCAAGTTCCTCATCCAACGCTTCTAAGCCTGGCATCCAATTCGCATCTTCCTTCATCTTTTTCTTATATTCTCTTTTACTCATCGTCGGACATGCGACGTGAATCTCCTTACGTATCATAACACGCTTTTGCGAACATTCATTTTCAACAGTTTCCTCTTCCTTGGCAAGCTCTGATTTTTCTTCCGCAATTTCCTCTGTTGACTGTATTTGATTCTTTTTTTTCTTTCCTTTCCATAAATTTTTTATTTTATTCCATAAATTCATAAATTTTATTCCTCTTATCTCCTCTTATTTACGCAAAAGCACAAATTAAGCCAAAATGCCCATCTTTCCATTTGTATTTTGCTGCAATGATTTTCTTTATCTTTGTTTTTTCTTATTGTACCTCAATAGGATAGGCAATTTCAAGTCAAAACTTTCATTTCATTAATAAAATAAAGTTATTTATTAAGATTATCTGGACCAAAGCCATACGGAAATAAATCTTTCAATGTAAGCTGTAACTGTTTGTCCTTTCCATTTGCTAATATAATCTGAAATTTTTGTGGATTACAAAATTCCATCATTACCTGACGGCAAACACCACATGGAGCACATAATTCATCGGCATCGCTTCCCTCTGCTCCCCCAACAATTGCAATTTTTTCAAATTCTCGTTCACCATCATAAATTGCTTTAAAAAATGCTGTTCTTTCTGCACAGTTTGATGGTGTATATGCCGCATTTTCAATATTACATCCATAATAAATTTTCCCGTTCTTTGTAACAAGAGCTGCACCTACTCTATAATGAGAATACGGCGCATATGCATGTTCTCTCGCTTTTTTTGCTTCTAAAATTAATTCTTCATTTATCATTTTCATTCCTCTTTACTTTTTTAGCAAACAAATTTCCAATAATTCCAGTATCATGGGGTCAGAAGCTTTTGACCTCAATATCATAATATGCTACATACTATGCTTTTTTCACGACAGTTGCTTTTCCATTTTTATATCCAATGACATGATTTAATTGTATCATAATTCTTATTTTTGTGCAAACAAAAAGGAAGTCACCTCTCGATACTCCCTTTTTCATCATCTTTCTCTGCTTTTAGTTTTTTCTATATTATCAAAATATCAAGAGCTTTTGCAAAGCTTGTCTCTTACAATAATTTTATTAAGCAAATAATGCACCAAGTGCACCAAATACTCCCATAGATGCCACTCCCATAATCACTCCAGCTAATAACACTCCAAGCATAACTGCGATTACACTCGATTTAAAGTCCATATCAAGTAAACTTGCAGCTAATGTACCAGTCCATGCTCCTGTTCCTGGAAGCGGAATACCTACAAACAACAATAATGCTACAAATAAACCTCTTCCTGCCTTTTCCTTCAATCTCACTCCGCCTTTTTTTCCCTTTTCCAGACAAAATGTGAAGAATCCACCAATATATGGCTTGTCTTTTCCCCACTCTAATACTTTACGGGCAAATAAAAAAATAATCGGTACTGGAATCATATTCCCGATAATCGCGATAATATAGGACTGTAAAAATGGAAGTCCAAACATCTGCGAATATGGAATTGCACCTCTTAACTCAATTAATGGAACCATTGAAATTAAAAATACAATCAAGTATTTTCCAAACATTTTTCTAACTCCTTTTTGGGATTATATTAACGTCTACAAAGATTTTATCAATCTCATTTTTGATGATAACATATTCTTTCTTTATTGTCCATACAAAAAAATAAGGTTTTTATAAGGAAAATCTTAAGATTTTCTGACGGTTAATAACTTCTAATTTCATCATTTGTATCATCCGTTGTATTTTCAATTGCCTTTACAACAACATAATATCCCACACGTTCATTGATCTTTATATAAACTCGATCATTTACTTTATGTCCAAGCAATGCTTTTCCTATCGGAGATTCAATACTGATCATTCCCTTTAATGAATTTCCACGGATAGATGTTACAATACGAAATGTATCTGTCTCATCATCATCTTCAAAATAAACTGTAACCGTGTTGTTTAATCCAATTTCATCGGATTTGGAATCATCGAATACAATTTGTGCAGTTTTTATGAGCCGCTCTAAATATCGAATTCGACTTTCATTGCGGTTTTTATCTTTCTTTGCTGCATGATATTCAAAATTTTCACTTAAATCTCCATGTGCCCTTGCTTCTTTTACTGCTTCTAATGCTTCTTTTCGCACTACTAACTTGCGATATTCAATCTCTTCTTTAATTTTTTGAATATCACTTTCTGTCATCTGATTTGCCATCACAATCAACCTCCATCTTTATTCACATACTGCATCTGTCTGCGCCGTTTCTTCTGGTGCAGAATTTGCAAGAATCACTGCTGCAAAAATAAGTATACAGCCAACCATCATTTTTGCTGTTACTGTCTCATGTAAAATCATAATAGAAAACAATGTCCCAAATACAGACTCCATCGACAAAATGATCGCAGCCTTTGTCTCATCTACATACTTTTGACAGGAAGTCTGAAGTAAATACGTTAATGTTGTACTGACAACACCTAAATATAATACACTGAGCCATCCCTGCGTTGTTGCCGAAATATTCCATTGTCCCAGCACAATTAAAATGACGGCTGACAATACAAATGATGTCGCCATCTGAATAAAATTCAATACAGTGGCTCTATATTTTGAGACAAATTCTCCCGTCAAAAATATCTGGAATGCAAATCCTACGGCACAAACTAACGTAAGTGCATCACCAAATCCAAATGAAAGGTTACGATCTAAAGAAAGAATACCGACACCAATAATCGCCATAAACGCACCAATGATGCCTCTTTTGCTTACTTTCTTTTTATATATTACAAATGCAATAAATGGAACCATTACGACATTTGTTGCAGTTAAAAACGCATTTTTTGAAGGGGTAGTATATTGTAAACCTACAATCTGACACGCAAACCCCATAAATAGTGCAAATCCAAGCAGAATACCTGCACAGAGTTCGCCTCCTGTGATCCCTTTTAAATGCCTGTAGCTAATAAGCCCCATCAATACTGTTCCAATACCAAAACGAATTATCATAATCTGAAATGGCGTTAAACTTCCAAGCGCCATATCACTTGCAACAAATCCTCCTCCCCAAACAACAGTAACAAATACTAATCCTAAAATTGCCAAGTACTTTTTCATTGCTATGAATCCTCTCTTTTCTCCAATAGTTGCCAAAATCTATTATAGGAAAAGCAGATTGGAAAGTCAAGAAATCAATATAGACAGGACAGTGTAAATTTACAGTAGGAAATACAGGTGAGAATACACCTTATTTGCGATAGTATAAAGATGTCAAAGCATTGATGAACGCTTGATTCCTCGCTTCAACATATCTACTATAATTCATTTCTCATTTAATTTCAATCCTTTTGCGTGCACGGATGCTGTGGTATGGTAATTACGCAAAAGATATTTGAACCATCTGTTTTAAGCACCTTAAAACAGCACGATATGACCTCCGAGATAGGCAATCTTTCTGTCCTGCACGGAAACAGATGCCTGCATGGTATCGTAATACT
>JALFSR010000052.1 GCA_022778745.1 Clostridiales bacterium | reverse complement strand
ATGATATACCCCCTGCTTCGTATTCACGAATAATTTTTCTCTTAAACTCCTCATCATATTTTTTCCTGGACATAGAAATGCTCCTTACATAGTAGATTTTTAATATTTCATGTGTCTACTATATAGGGAGCATATCAGTATAATACACATTTTCTTGTTTTTTTCATATTTTATTATAAAATAGGCATTTGAGAACATTAATTTCTCAGATGCCTAATTATTTATCTATGTAGGAATGAATATGGCAAATCAAAAATTAGACAATTTGTTGAATTTATCTTTGGATACTTCACCCGAAGAACGCGAAAAATCTATTACTCTTGATGTAGGATATGAAGGGAATGAACGATGGGAACTCATCGTTCGCTATACTGGAAATCTATCGGAAATGTTGTCTGGATATGAGGATATTACGGTTGTGGAATTGTTTGCTGGGTATGCTGTTTTAACACTTCCTCAAAAATATATTCAGCCGCTTTCTGCTCTTCCAGAAGTGACATTTATTGAACAGCCCAAACGATTGTTTTTTAATATTGTTCAGGCAAAAACGGCATCTTGTATCAATCCATTGTTTCGTCCTCCGTGGAGTCTGTCTGGAAACGGCATTTTAATTGGAATCGTAGATTCTGGAATTACATTAAACCATCCAGACTTTTTAAATGACGATGGTACAACAAGAGTTCTCGCACTTTGGGATCAAACTGCCTCTGGTACTCCTCCGACTGGCTATGCAGTTGGAATGGAATGGACAAAAGAACAAATTGATTCTGCTTTACAAAATAATGAGACAATTGTTACGGATCTAAGCGGACATGGCACGGCAGTCGCAGGAATCGCTGCTGGTAATGGACGCGCAAGCAACGGGCGATATGCTGGCATTGCTCCAAAGGCTTCTTTAGTTGTTGTCAAACTTGGTACACCTCTGTTAAACTCATTTCCACGAACAACACAGCTTATGCAGGGAGTGAATTATTGTATTCAAAAATCATTGGAATTTTCTATGCCGCTTGTACTAAATTTAAGTTTTGGCAATAATTATGGTTCACATGATGGAACTGCATTGTTGGAATCTTACTTAAATGAAGTTGCTAATATCGGAAAAACAACGATTTGTATTGGAAGCGGCAATGAAGCATCTTCAGCACTTCATACGTCTGGGACATTGACAAAAGGAGAGATTGAAATTGTAATGCTTTCGGTTGGTTCTCAAGAGCCTACGTTAAATATTCAATTATGGAAATCTTATAGTGACGAATTTGATATTGTCATTCGTTCTCCTTCTGGTACGATTGTAGGACCATTTCAGCAAATTCTTGGAACACAGCGTTTTCGGCTTGGACAGACGAATCTGCTTCTCTATTACGGAGAACCAACTCCATACAGTCAGGCACAAGAAATATTTTTTGAGTTTTTACCAGTTCAAAACTATATTGATTCTGGCATTTGGTATATTTATCTTCTTCCAAAAGCAATCAATACGACTGGCACAACTTACGATATGTGGCTTCCTGGAGGAGGAATATTAAATACAAATACTCGTTTTTTAAATCCATCTCCAGATATCACTTTAACAATTCCTTCTACTGCATCTATTCCAATTACGGTGGGGGCTTATAATTCGACATTAGGTACTTACGCTGATTTTTCTGGACGCGGTTATACACGTACAAATCAGATAAAACCAGATATCGTTGCTCCTGGTGTCAATATTAATGCGCCTGCCGCCCCAAACGGATATGGAAGTTTTACAGGAACTTCGTTTGCTACCCCAATAGTAAGTGGAAGTGCTGCTCTTATGATGGAATGGGGGATCGTAAAGCAAAATGATCTGTTTTTATATGGAGAAAAATTAAAAGCTTATTTGATTCGTGGTGCTCGTCCGCTTGCTGGTGAGACAGTATACCCAAGTCCACGGCTTGGGTATGGAAAACTTTGCTTAGAAGCAAGTTTTCCAATTCAATAATATTCTTAATTATAAAAAAATAATGAAATTGATTGAATAAACTGTGCATCTCGCTTATAATTTAAAATAGTATTGTCAGAAAGGAAGTGAGCCAAATTGTATTATCCAGAAGAAGTGGTTGAACAAGTACGAGAACGCAATGATATTGTAGATGTTATTGGCGGATATGTGCAGTTGAAGAAAAAAGGAAGCAGTTATTTTGGGTTATGTCCATTTCATAATGAAAAATCACCGTCGTTTTCCGTATCTGCGACAAAACAGATGTATTATTGTTTTGGTTGTGGAAAAGGTGGTAATGTAATCAGCTTTATTATGGAATATGAAAATTTTGGTTTTGTGGATGCACTAAAACTGTTGGCAGAGCGTGCCAGTGTGCAGCTTCCAGAGGCAGAGTATTCGGAAGAGGCAAAGAAAAAAGCAGATGAGAAAAGTATACTTTTGGAGATACAAAAAAAGGCAGCACTCTATTTTTATTATCAGTTAAAGAGTGAAAATGGTTCGATTGGGTATGAATATTTGAGAAAACGTGGATTGAGCGAGCAGACGATCAAATCATTTGGTCTCGGATTTGCAAATCCTTATCCAAACGACTTATACTGTTATTTGAAGCAGCAAGGATATTCGGATTTTATATTAAAAGAGTCCGGTCTTGTAAAGATTGAAGAACAAGGTGCATATGATAAATTTTGGAACCGTGTTATGTTTCCAATTATGGATATCAATAATCGAGTCATTGGCTTTGGAGGACGTGTGATGGGAGAAGGAACTCCGAAATATTTGAATTCTCCAGAGACAAAGATATTTGATAAAAGTCGCAATTTATATGGAATGAACGTAGCAAGACGTTCAAGAAAGCCATATATTTTGATTTGCGAAGGATATATGGATGTGATTAGTATGCATCAAGCTGGTTTTACGAATGTAGTTGCATCTCTTGGAACCGCATTTACATTACAGCATGGATTATTGATTAAGCGATATACAAAAGAAGTAATTTTGGCATACGATAGTGATGGTGCAGGAGTAAATGCGGCATTGCGTGCGATTCCGATTCTGAGAAATGCAGGATTGTCGATACGAGTATTAAACCTAAAGCCATATAAAGATCCAGATGAATTTATAAAGGCAGAGGGGGCAGAGGCATTTCAACAGCGGATTGATCAGGCAGAAAATAGTTTTTTATTTGAAATAAGAATATTAAAAGCTCAATATTCGATGCAAGATCCCGAACAAAAAACGAGGTTTTTTAATGAAGTGGCAAAAAAATTGTTAGAGTTTTCTGATGAGATGGAACGCAATAACTATATGGAAGCCGTTGCAAGGCAATATGACATTTCTTACGATATATTAAAGCGAAGAGTGCTTTATTATGGAAGCCGTGGTGAGTGGGATAAAATGGAAGAGAAGCCGCGTTCTGGAATTCAGTTACGCAAAGAAAAAGATGCGGGAGTGAATCAGGCACAAAAATTATTGCTTACATGGATTGGTGAAGAACCGCAAATATTCGACCGAGTAAGCAGTGTGCTGAAACCAGAAGATTTTACAGAGGGAATTTATCGTAATGTGGCAGAGGCATTGTTTCAGCAAGGAAAGAATCATGCAATTAATCCCGCAGAATTATTAAATTCATTTATGCAGGATGATCAGGCACAGGAAGTCGCAGCGATTTTTCATGCAAGGCTGCCGATGCATCCTACAAAGGAAGAAAAAAACCGTGCATTTCGTGAAACTGTTTTGCGTATTAAAAAAAATAGTCTGGAAAAAGTTAGTAAAAAAGTACAACAGATGAGTGAATTACAAGAGATCATCAAGGAAAAGAAGGATTTGGAAGGTTTGAATATTTCTCTTGATTAGGGAGATGATATAAAAGAACAGTGTATGCGGAAGGAATGATATTGATGGAGGAACGACTGACCAGTCTCAACGAAGGATTACAGCAATTAGTAATAAGGGCAAGAAAACGAAAGAATGTATTGGAATTACAGGAAATCAGTGATTTTTTCAAACATTTGTCATTGAGTGAG
The DNA here is from genome assembly GCA_022778745.1 of Clostridiales bacterium. Lineage (GTDB taxonomy): Bacteria > Bacillota > Clostridia > Lachnospirales > Lachnospiraceae > Fimimorpha. The sequence goes on along the minus strand of JALFSR010000052.1, from coordinate 27,322 downwards.
GAAGAGTATGAGTCTGTATTGGATTATATGGAAGCACAAGGAATTGATGTGCTGCATATGAAGCAGCCAATAGAGATGGAGGAAGAATACATGGACGAACAAGAACTGTTAGAAAATGATATTTTTTCTCAAAGTGAGAGTGGCAGCGATCCCGTTCATATGTATTTAAAAGAGATTGGAAAAATTCCATTGTTAAGCACAGAGGAAGAACTTTGTCTTGCAAAAAAAGCACAAGAAGGGGACAAAGAGGCAAAAAAGCGGTTGGCAGAAGCAAATCTTCGTCTTGTTGTAAGTGTTGCCAAGCGGTATATTGGCAGAGGAATGCTGTTTTCTGATCTGATTCAAGAAGGAAATCTTGGATTAATTAAGGCAGTAGAAAAGTTTGACTATACAAAGGGATATAAATTCAGTACGTATGCGACATGGTGGATTCGTCAGGCAATTACACGGGCGATTGCAGATCAGGCAAGAACGATTCGTATTCCCGTTCATATGGTGGAGACGATTAACCGTATGCTGCGCCTTTCCAGAGGAATGGTGCAGGAACTAGGAAGAGAGCCAACACCAGAAGAACTTGCACAAAAAATGGGAATAGGAGTAGAAAAAGTTAATGAGATTTTAAAGGCATCACAGTCGCCAGTATCACTTGAGACACCAATTGGAGAGGAAGAAGACAGCCATCTTGGAGATTTTATTCAAGACAATCATATGCCAATCCCATCCGAAGCGGCTACACATACACTTCTCTGTGAACAATTAGAAGAAGTGCTGAAGACATTATCTGACAGAGAAGAACAAGTGCTGCGTCTTCGATTTGGACTGGATGATGGAAGACAGCGTACATTAGAAGAAGTAGGAAAAGAATTTCATGTGACAAGAGAGCGAATTCGCCAAATTGAAGCAAAGGCATTGCGGAAATTAAAACATCCGACAAGAAGCAAGAAATTAAGAGATTATTTAAGTGCAGAATGAGAAGCATGTGGAGATGTACTTGTGTTAAGTGCTGTTTGTAAACTTGTAGTGCAGTCTGCACTTAGAAAAAAGAGGAGGAAGTTATGAAAGAGAACGAGATGATTGTTCCATTATCAAAACGACTTTTGGCAATTGTATCATTTGTAACACCAGGAAACAGAGCAGCCGATATTGGATGCGATCATGGATTTGTGCCAATTTATTTAGTAAAACAAAAGATTGTTCCAAAAGCAATTGCAATGGATATTAAAAAAGGACCGTTACAGCGAGCATCAGAGCATATTCAAGAGTATGGATTAGAGCAGATGATTGAGACAAGATTGAGCGATGGAATGGAACAATTGCATCCAGGAGAAGTGGATACTATAATTTTATCTGGAATTGGAGGTCCACTTATGATACAGATTTTGGAAAAAGGAATGCATGTGACTGTCTCTTTAAAAGAAATGGTACTTTCTCCTCAGTCAGAGATTGAACAAGTAAGAAGATATCTTGTGGCTTATTCTTTTTGTATAACAGAAGAAAAAATGGTATTAGAGGATGGAAAATATTATGTCGTCATGCATGTGATTGTAAATAAAGAAAAACCGTCCGAATGGACAAATTTAGAATATCGATATGGAAAATCACTTTTAGAACAGCAAGATGATGTATTTTTATCATATTTGCAATGGGAACAAAAGACAAAAACGGAGTTGTGGAAACGATTGAATCAGACTGATACGGAGAGAGCAAAAGAGCGTCAACAGCAGTTAGGACAAGAACTTCAAATGAATCAGGAAGCACAAAATTTAATACAGCAATGAAATAGAACAGTTGGTTTATCGCAGTGAAGTAATGAGAAAGCAGTAAAAAATGGAGGTACATAAGTTGAAGTGTAACCAAATTATAAAAGTATTAAACTCTATAGCACCACAATCACTTGCATGCGAGTGGGATAATGTTGGTTTGTTAATTGGAGATTATGAACAAGAAGTAAAAAAGATTATTGTAGCATTGGAATTAACAGATGAAGTGGCAGAGTATGCTGTTTTGGAACAGGCAGATATGATAGTGACGCATCATCCAATGTTATTTTCAGCCGTGAAAAAAATTACTTCTGATACGCCAAATGGAAGACGCATCTTGACATTAATCAAAAATAATATTTGTTACTATGCGATGCATACAAATTTTGATGCAGCACCAAATGGAATGGCAAGTTTGGCAGCAGCGAAATTAGGATTAAATAATATAGAAATATTAGATGATCAAGTATCTTATATTGATGAAACAGGAAATGAATGTGTGGGAGGAATTGGACGTATTGGGCAGATGGAGCATACAATGACATTGGAACGATTTTGTGAATTTGTAAAGCAGACATTTGGAAATAAAATACTCACAGTGTATGCCTCAAAAGAGCAGATGAAAAGGCCAATTCATACAGTGAGTATTGTGCCAGGAAGCGGAAAAGATTATATCACTGCTTCGATTCAAAAGGGGGCGGATGTATTAATTACTGGAGATATGGGTCATCATTCTGGATGGGATGCGATGGAAGAAGGACTCTGTGTAATTGATGCAGGTCATTATCGCACAGAACAGATTTTTATTTCTTATATGGCAGAATTCCTTTCTGAACAATTAAAAGAAACAAAAGTAATAGCAATGCCAATTTGTGATCCATTTCAAATTATATAAATGATTAGGAGGGTTCATGGTAAAGGTATTTATTAATCAGGAATGTAATTATTATGAAGAGCATACAACATATCTTGAGATTGCTCAGCAATATCAGCATCAATATTCTAATGATATTATATTAGTTGTGGCGGATCATAAGCTGATGGAATTAAGGACAGAAGTGAAAGATGGAGCAACTATCAAATTTCTTACGACTGCAGAACGAGAAGGAATGCAGACTTATCAGAGAAGTGTTGTATTTCTTATGTTAAAAGCATTTTATGAAGTTGTTGGCAGTCAGATAGAGTGCATTAAAATTTATTTTTCTTTAAGTAAGGGATTATATTGCGAGGCAAGATGTGGATTTGAAGTTACAGCAGAGCTCTTAGCACAAGTAAAAACTAAAATGCAGCAATTAGTAGAAGCTGATTTGCCAATTACAAAACAGACGATTGATACGAAAGAAGCAATGGAGCGATTTCATCAATATAAAATGTATGACAAAGAGGCTTTGTTTCATTTTCGAAGAAATTCACGCGTTAATATTTACCGCTTAGACGGGTTTGAAGATTATTTTTATGGATATATGGCACCATCAACAAAGATGCTGCGGTATTTTGATTTGTTCTTATATGATAAAGGATTTGTATTGCAGCTTCCTGTCAAAGAATATCCAAAACAAATTCCAGTATTTGTGCCGCAAAATCGTATTTATGAAGTAATGAAAGAGTCGTATGGATGGAGCCGCCAGTTAGAGGCAGAAAGTGTTGGAGAACTGAATCGAATGATTGCTCGAGGAAAGATGAATGATTTAATTTTAGTGCAAGAAGCACTGATGGAGAAAAAAATTGCAGAATTAGCCGAGCAGATTACAGAAACAAATAAAAAGAAATTTGTTATGATTGCAGGACCGTCTTCTTCAGGAAAAACAACATTTTCACATCGTTTGTCCATTCAGCTTAAAGCGATTGGTATGAAACCTCATATTATTAGTGTAGATGATTATTTCCATAATCGTGAAAAAAGTCCGAGGGATGAAAAGGGAAATTATGATTTTGAAGCAATTGAATGTATTGATATGAAACAATTTAATGAGGATATGAATGCATTGCTTCATGGAAAAACAGTTTCAATGCCAACTTATAATTTTATTACCGGAGTAAGGGAATATAAAGGAAGAACACTTTCTATGAGAGACAATGATATTTTGATTATAGAGGGTATTCATTGTCTAAATGATCGGCTCACAGCAACACTTCCGATAGAAAATAAGTTTAAAATTTATATTAGCGCATTGACCCAGCTGAATGTTGATGAACATAATCGAATACCAAGTACCGATGGACGATTATTAAGACGAATTGTAAGAGATGCGCGAACAAGAGGAACAAGTGCCAAAGAAACGATTGCACGCTGGTATAGTGTTCGCAGAGGGGAAGAGAGAAATATTTTTCCATATCAAGAATCCGCAGATGTGATGTTTAATTCCGCTCTTGTATATGAACTTGCTGTGATTAAACAATATGCGGAACCGTTGCTCTTTCATATTCAAGAAGAAGATGCAGAGTATCAAGAGGCAAAACGACTATTAAAGTTCTTGGATTATTTCTTAGGAGTGAGCAGTGAAGATATTCCCCAAAATTCCATTTTAAGAGAATTTATTGGGGGAAGCTGTTTTAAAGTGTAAGAAAGATATTCTAGACGCAGAATGATACAACCTAGAATGAGCAATGCTCTACTTCAAGTATGCCAAATACTAAGTGGGGAGGAGATGCTTGTGTCAGGTGGGGATGAAAAAGCTCCACCTGATATACAGGAAAGTTAGTGTATAAGGAAGCAGCAATGTGGATTCTAAGTATTCGTTTTACTATCTTTGACGATTTCAAAGATATCAGGTAGAGATAAACTCAGTTGCCATATTGTGAAATAAAGAAAAAGAATAAAAAGACTGATAATAGAAAAAACGGAGTAAAAAAAGAAAATAATGTAATATAGATTAAAATAAACAGATAATATTAAAGAAAAAATAGAAGAAGTCTTTTCTGAAATGTGAAAAAAGTGGTTGCAATAGGGGAAAAACTATGATATAGTATTCGAGGATGAGAGATAAGAAAATAATGTTTGAATTTTTGAGAGAAAATTTAACAGTTTTCAGAAAACAATAAGGCTCCTTGGTCAAGCGGTTAAGACATCGCCCTTTCACGGCGGTAACACGGGTTCGATTCCCGTAGGAGTCATGAGGCTGTTATCTTTAACAGCCTTTTTTATTTATGGAAAAAAGTAGAGAATTGAATTAGTAGGGTTGTTTCATGAATGAAAATTAAATAAGCTGGAAAGCTTGAAAAGACTGGCAAATTTGCAGTTATACATAATTGCAAATTTTACTGGTCTTTTCTTTGGTGTAGAGGTATAATAGCATTATAGTATTGGTATATTATACACTTTATAGAAAGGAGGATTTTCATGAAAAAGGAAACAGTTTATCCAGAATGGGTGCAAGAACAGAGGGTAAAGGGCACCACTGTAAAAAAAGTCGGGAATACCTACTATCTCTACAAAAGAACGTCAAAAAGGATTCCCGGAAAAAAATATCCCCAATCAGTTGATAAGTACATAGGTATCATTACCCCGGACGGAGTCATTGAACGTAAAAAGCAGATGCTTGCGACTACTTCCATCAGGGTAAAGGAATACGGATTTTCTAAAGCTGTATGGGAGTCCTGCCCCGATGACTGGAAAAAAGCAGTTGGCGTTGGCTGGGAAGATAAACTGGCCTGTATGATCATGAAGTCTTCACCGGAATCTTATCTTTGCGTAGACAGAGACATCAGATCCGAGGAAGAACTGTGTTTTTCTGTGTCCAGCCAGGAAGGAATGCTTTCGCGTAGATTTTTTAAAAAATATGGGATTGATCTCAGCAGACTGGAAAGCTTAAAAAATATTTATCTGGTATATATAGAGGATAAAGCGTTTGTTTCTGAAATTTCTGAGGAGCAGATGGAATTATTGAAACAGATTTCCGTATCATTGGAGTATAAATAAAGATGCAAAAGAACTGATCTATTATATGCGTATGGTAATGGATCCAAGATGTGGAAGAAAAACCCTGCACGATCATGCAGAGATACTGACTTGTCTGATAGCCGGATATCTGGCAGGGAGGAATTTCATCCGCAGATGCCTGAAATGGTGTGAAAACCATGAAGATTATCTGAAGCAGCACATGGAACTAAAAAATGGGATCGCATCGCCCGCAACGGTATCAAGAATACTGGGGAAAATAGACGAGGAAATGTTCTGCCTGTCATTTATAGAGTGGATGACAGGAATTCTGAGCACGAAAGGCATAAATATAGCAATCGACGGGAAAGCACTGCGGGGTAGCATGGAAAAGATCAAAGACAGGCAGGCGCCATATATTTTAAATGCAATTGATACAGCAACAGCACTTGTTATTGCGCAGCTGCCGATAGCGGAAAAGGAGAATGAGATCCCTGCAATCCCAAAACTCCTGGACTTACTAAACATACAGGGGAGCTTAATAACAATTGATGCAATCGGTACAGCACAACCGGTTATGGACACAATACGAAAAAAAGGCGCAGATTATCTGCTGACTGTAAAAAAAGGGAATCCGCTGACCTATCAGGAGACAGAAGAAATGTTTAGGGAGCTGGCAAAGGAAAAGAAACAGGTGACTGCCCATCCCGAGAAAACAGCAGTATATGAAAAGCAGTTAGCCTCATACGAAGTATTTAAAACAAGCGAGAAAAACCGGAGCCGTATGGAATACCGGACAATGCAGATATGTCATGATACAGAGCTGATTACCCTTTGCGAAAAACAACCGGAAATCAAGACCGTTGGATGGCTGGAACAGGTGCGGATTCCAATGGAAAAGGATAGGGAAGGAAACGATATAACTCCTGATTATAAAGAATTTTTAAAAAGAGGGACGGTTCGGAAACCAAGAATAACTTCAGGTGACATGCTCACAGATGAGATCCATCGGGTGGGAATCATCTCAAGCAGGAAAGTATCAGCGCAGGAAGCCCTGGAAATAAAAAGGGGACATTGGAAAATAGAAAACAGCCTTCATCATGTACTAGATGACCTTTTTAGAGAAGATAGATTGTCTGCGAGAAGAAATATCCTGAAAAGAAAAATAGTTTTATCAGGATATTGCATGCTGATTATAGATTCGTGAAACAACCCTAATTGAATTAGTATCGTTACTTTACACTCTTGTTTTTTTGTGTTATAATAAAAAAGATATTAGGATTTTCTAGTTCAGAGATGAGATGAAAACGGCAGAAAAGGGAGGTGAATAGCTGTATGGGGTTAAAATAGAGTCTACCAAGATCTTTATTATCAAAAAATACAGTGTGATTTATCGACTCCATGCCTGATTGGCGAATCAGGATTCAGGATAAAGACTAGACTAGAATACAGATTGATACAAAAATAAAAATTATAAAATGGAGGAAAGAATCATGTTAAATGTAAAAAGATATAAAAGAGTACCGGTAGTTTATATGCCAGAGCGTGAGTGGCCAAACAAAGAAATTGAGAAGGCACCCGTTTGGTGTAGTGTTGATTTAAGAGATGGTAATCAGGCATTGATTGAGCCGATGGAAGTGGAAGAAAAAATTGAGATGTTCAATTTACTTGTTAAGTTAGGATTTAAGGAAATTGAAGTTGGTTTTCCATCTGCATCTCAAATTGAGTACGATTTCTTGAGAGAGTTAGTAGAGCGTGAGTTGATTCCGGATGACGTTGTCGTTCAGGTACTTGTACAGTGCAGAGAGCATTTAATTAAGCGTACATTTGAAGCATTGGAAGGTGTAAAGAAAGCAATTGTTCATATTTATAATTCGACTTCCACATTACAGAGAGATGTTGTATTCCATATGGATAAGGAAGCGATTCGACAGATTGCGATTGATGGCACAAAGATGGTAAAGGATTATGTAAAAGATTTTCCTGGAGAGATTCAATTAGAGTATTCTCCAGAAAGCTTTACAGGTACAGAGTTAGATTTTGCTTTAGATGTTTGTAATGCAGTACAGGACGAATGGCAGCCAACCGTTGATAATAAAATTATCTTTAATTTACCAGCTACTGTAGAGATGAATACTCCTAATGTTTATGCAGATCAAATTGAATGGATGAATAAACATTTTAAAAATCGTGAGACAATTATTTTGAGTATTCATCCACATAATGACAGAGGTACTGGTGTAGCAGCAGCAGAGTTAGCATTACTGGCAGGTGCAGACCGTATTGAAGGAACTTTGTTTGGTAATGGAGAGCGTACAGGTAATGTCGATATCTTGAATATCGCTTATAATATGTTCTCACAAGGAATTGATCCAGAACTGGAACTGTCAAATATTAACGAGATCATTGAAGTATATGAAAGATGTTGTAAGATGCGTGTTCATCCAAGACATCCATATGCAGGTAAGCTTGTATTTACCGCATTTTCTGGTTCTCATCAAGATGCGATTAATAAGGGCGTTACAGCGATGAAAGAACGTCATCAGCAGTACTGGGAAGTTCCATATTTGCCAATTGACCCATCCGATGTTGGAAGAGAATACGAACCAATTGTACGTATTAACAGCCAGTCTGGTAAGGGTGGTGTTGCATTTGTTATGGATGCATACTACGGATTCAAACTTCCAAAGGGTATGCATAAGGAATTTGCAGATGTAATTCAAAAAATTGCAGAAGCACAGGGAGAAGTTGCCCCAGAGACAATCTTTACAAAGTTTAAAGAAGAATATATTAATGCAAAGAAGCCATATCATTTCATATCTTGTAAGATTGCAGATGTGGAAGACAATGATACACATTGTATCTTGACATATGAAAAGAATGGCGAAAGAAAGACATTGGAAGGAATTGGAAATGGTCCAATTGATGCAGTTAAGAACATTATGAAAGCAGAACTGAATATGGACATTTGCGTTGTGGATTATTCAGAACATTCATTAACTGCTGGTTCTCATGCACAGGCAGCATCTTATATTTATATGTGGGATAAGAACACAGATTGTAAGACATATGGTGTAGGAATTAGTGCTAATATTACAAGAGCATCATTCCGAGCAATGTTTAGTGCAATTAATCGTCTGATTAAGATTGAGAACAAATAATAAAAATAAGCAGGCCTCATCAAGCAAATTTTTTCTGTTTCCGGATAATGGCACAAGTGCACAGGTGATACAATAAAATTGACGTGTGCTTAGCAGAAAGAATGCTAATAACATTCATTGTCATATAAAGGAAAGGAAAAAATTTGCTTGTAAAAATAATAATTTGGAAAGATTATGAGGAGATAAGCAAGTAGTAGGCGAATGAGAAAGATTCGTTTGATAGCAAAAGCTGCACGGGGTTTATATAAATATACATGTGATCCGGGCAGCTTTTCTTAGAATAGTCAGGAAGGAAGCATATATGGAAACATTAACAGTGGATATTATTATTCCCGTATATCGTCCGAATGAAACGTATATTCGGTTGTTACAAGCATTAAAAAAGCAGACATATCCGATTCATAATATTATTATCATGAATACAGAGAGAAGATATTATGAGACAGATCGATATCCGAAGTTTTCTAATATAGAAGTGCATCATATTCAAAAATCAGAGTTTGATCATGGTGGTACGAGAAATAAGGGAGTGCAGTATTCTCATAGTGACATTATTTTTTTCTTGACACAAGATGCAGTTCCAACAGATCGTCATTTGGTAGAACATATGGTAAAAGCATTTGAAGATCCAGCTGTTGCAGCAGCATATGGAAGACAGCTTCCAGCGCCAGACTGCGACCGAATGGAGCGGTTTAGCCGTAATTTTAATTATCCGTCAGAAAGTTTTAAAAAATCAAAAGATGATTTAGAACGTCTTGGTATCAAGACATTTTTCTGTTCCAATGTATGTGCTGCTTATCGAAGGTCAATTTATGACGAGTTGGGAGGATTTCCGCTTCATACGATTTTTAATGAAGATATGATTTTTACGGCAGGTCTGATAAATGCAGGATATACGGTGGCATATGAAGCTGATGCGAAAGTTGTACATTCCCATAATTACAGTGGAATGCAGCAGTTTCATCGTAACTTTGATCTTGCCGTTTCTCAGGCTGATAATCCGCATATATTTTCAGAAATTCGTTCTGAAAGTGAAGGAATCCGTCTTGTAAAAGATACGATGAGTTATTTGATCAGAAGAAAAAAATATATTGATATAGTGAGACTGATTTATGTAAGCGGGTGTAAATATATAGGATATTTACTTGGAAAAAATTACAAAAAACTGCCGAAGAAGTTTGTCATTTGGTGTAGTATGAACAGAGAATATTGGAAGTAGAAAATAAGAGATAATCGGTATTTTATTAGATTTTTAATACGTTTTGTGAGAAAAACAAATAAAATAGCAACATACTTGAATATCTAATGAAATATGGTATAATAGTAAAGGTTTGAAAAATACAAAAAACAAAACAGGAGAGATGAGTTATGGGTAAAATTACAGTCACAAAATGTGATATTGAAGGTTTATGTGTTATTGAGCCAACAGTATTTAAAGATGAAAGAGGATATTTTGTAGAAACTTATAACCAGAATGACATGAAAGAAGCTGGACTGGATATGGTTTTTGTACAGGATAATCAGTCAATGTCTGTAAAAGGAGTGTTAAGAGGATTACATTTCCAGAAACAGTATCCACAGGGTAAGTTAGTACGTGCAATCCGCGGAACAGTATTTGATGTTGCAGTTGATTTAAGAGCTGGTTCTAAGACATATGGAAAGTGGTTTGGTGTTACGTTATCTGCAGAAAATAAAAAGCAGTTTTATATTCCAGAGGGCTTTGCACATGGATTTTTAGTATTATCTGATGAGGCAGAGTTTGCCTATAAGTGTACTGATTTCTATCATCCAGGCGATGAAGGCGGATTATTATGGAGTGATCCAGAGATCGGCATTGATTGGCCGATTGAAGAAGGCATGGAATTGATTATTTCAGAAAAAGATAAGAAATGGAGCGGTCTGAAAGATACGTTCAAATTTGAATAATAGGCGGTAAATTGCATGAAACAAAACAAATTTGACTTGAAAAAAGTCTGTACCTATATGATTGCACTCTATGTAATTGCCGTTTTGATCTTTTCCTTTGTTGCGTGGGATAAAATTTCAGCTTCTAGGATTGCAAATATTTACCCAATTTTAGCGATAGTGGGATTAGCAGCGGTAGTTGGATATTGTTGGAGACTGCAGTTTTGCGAGAAAAAAGGAAAAGAATCAAAAGGTTTGTATTTTATCAATACAATTGCAAAATATTGGTTTTTAATGGAGCAGTTAATTCAGCGTGATTTTAAGATTAAATATAAGCGTTCTGTATTAGGTGTTTTTTGGAGTTTCTTAAATCCATTGTTAATGATGCTTGTACAATATGTAGTTTTCACAAATTTGTTTGATTTAAGAGGAATGGGTGTAATTCATTATCCGATCTATTTGTTAGCAGGTATTGTAACATGGAATGGATTTAGTGACTGTACGACACAAGCAATGCGTGCCATTACAGGTAATGCAAGTTTGATTACAAAAGTATATGTACCAAAGTATATTTATCCAGTGACAAAAGTATTATCTGCGAGTATTAATATTATATTGTCAATGGTTCCATTGTTATTAGTGACATTTATTTATGGCTTGTTTAATCAGTTGTATTTCACGCCTGCGCTGTTGCTGCTGCCAATTTTCTTAATCTTATTAATTATGTTTATTATTGGAGTAAGCTTTTTGCTGTCCAGTTTAATGGTATTTTTCCATGATGTAGAGTTTTTGTGGGGAGTTATCCTTACAATGTGGATGTATGCAACTCCAATTATTTATGGTATTGAACTGTTAAAGCAAAAGCAGGCATGGCTTGCAACTGTTATGCAGTTTAATCCAATGTATCATTATGTGGAGTTTATTCGTTCCATCATTATTTATGGAACTTCTCCTGCTTTAATGGAATATGTCATTTGTGGGGCATTTTCATTTGGCTCGCTGTTAATTGGTATTATCGTATTTAAAAAGACACAGGATAAATTTATATTATATATTTAGATGAGGCATTCAAAATGAGCAATATGGAAGATAACAAAATCATGTTAGATATACAAGATGTGTCGATGCGTTTTATGATGACCAACGATAAAGTGACTAGTATTAAGGAAATGATGACACAGATGGTAAAAGGTAAGATTCATTTTAAAGAATTCTGGGCATTGAGAAACGTAAGCTTCCAAGTAAAAAAGGGAGAAGTCGTTGGAATCATTGGGCGTAACGGTGCTGGCAAGAGTACTATTTTAAAGATTATTTCTGGAATTATGAAGCCGACTGGCGGTAATGTAGTTCGAAACGGAAATATTGTTCCGATGTTAGAACTTGGCTCTGGTTTTGATATGGATTTGACAGGAAAAGAAAATATCTTTTTAAATGGTGCAATATTAGGATATTCGAAATCATTCTTAATGGAAAAGTATGAGGAAATTTTGGCTTTCTCAGAGTTAGGGGAGTTTATTCATATGCCAATTCGTAATTATTCTTCTGGTATGCTGATGAGATTAGCATTTTCTATTGCAACAGTAGTAAATCCAGAGATTTTAATTGTCGATGAAATTTTGGCAGTTGGAGATGAGAATTTCCAAAGAAAAAGTAGGGCAAGAATGATGGAGTTGATGAGTGGTGGAACTACCGTTTTGTTTGTTTCACATGATCTGGGACAGATTCGTCAGATGTGTAATCGAGTTGTATGGCTTGATAATGGAACAACGAGAATGGTTGGGGATACAAAGGACGTATGCGATGCATATAAGTTATAGGAGAGAGTATGAGATACAAATTTGATGAGGTCTACGTAAAGAAAAACACCGCGTATATTCGTGGGTGGGTCACGCCGAATGAGAGAGCAAACCATGTGAATTTTGTTGTGCGTAATCAGGAAAAAAAGAAAATTAAGACAGAAGTTTTTCAGATTGAAAGACCAGATGTTGGAAAATTTGTGTTTGATGATTCCAGATGCGATCATTATGGTTTTGTATTAGTATTTCCTCTTGGAAGAAATGACGAATTTTACATTACATTCCGTGAATATGAAAGTGGAAATAATAGTCGAGTGAATAGTATGACATTAAAAGTAAGCAGAAATCTGTTAACTCTTAAAAGTTATATAAATTATGTGAAGCATCATAATACTGCTTATTGTACAACTGAGATCGGAAAAGAAAAAATGGAAGAAGATCATCAGAAGTCTTCCAGTAAAAAACAGAAAGATGTGCGTTATCGTTTTGATGAAGTAAAAATGGGAGACGGAATGTTTACACTTCGTGGATGGGGTGTCCCAAATTATAAAATGAACAATGTTACATTTTTGTTGTTTGATGAGAAAAAGAATCGTGTTGATGTAAGTGTTACACGAGTAAAGCGTCCAGATGTTGGTCTTTTTGTATTTGAAGATAGAAAAGCAGATAATTTTGGATTTATTTTACAGTTCCATATTGAAAAAAATAAAGTATTTTATCTTCAGATGATTGAAGAAGATATCAATGGAAAAGAGGTAAATAAATATACAGTTCCATTGAATCGAAGAGATCTTGCAAGAAGAGCAAGATGGGAATATTCTGGATTGTTTAAGACTTATACTTATATGAAGACAAATGGTATAAAGAAGACGGGGATCAAAGTAATCAGAAAAGTGTTGCGAATGGATGCAGTGAATTACCAGCGTTGGTTTGGTCGCAATAAGCCAAGTGCCGGAGAACTAGCGCGCCAGAGACAGGAAAAATTCTCCTATTGTCCAAAGATGAGCATTATTGTTCCTGTATATAATACTCCATTGAATTTCCTTGATGAGATGATTCAGTCTGTACAAGATCAGACTTATTCAAATTGGGAACTTTGTCTGGCAAATGGAAGTGGTGCAAACCGGGAATTAAATGAAGCATTAAAGCACTATGCAGATTCCGATGCCAGAATTAAAATCGTCATCCTAGAAGAGAACAAAGGAATTGCGGGAAATACAAATGAGGCATTAAAACTTGCAACAGGAGAGTTCATTGCATTATTGGATCATGATGACTTATTAGCACCAAATGCAATGTATGAATGTGTTAAAGTACTTAACCGTAATCCAGAAGTGGATGTATTGTATAGTGATGAAGACAAAGTTGATATGGATGGCAAGAGACATTTTGAGCCAAACTTCAAGCCAGATTTTAATATTGATTTATTATGTTCTGTAAATTATATCTGCCACTTGTTTGTTGTAAAGAAGATATTAGTTGATCAGTTTGGAGGATTTACTTCCAAATACGACGGAGCACAAGATTATGATTTTATTTTCAGAAGTACAGAAATTGCAAATAAAATTCACCATATTCCAAAAGTTCTTTATCACTGGAGAGCACATATGGATTCAACGGCAGAAAATCCAGAAAGTAAGCTGTATGCGTTTAAGGCTGGTGTGACTGCAATTGAAGATCACTATAAACGTGTAGGAATTAAAGGAACCGTTGAGATGGGACCATATTATGGAATGTATCGTTCTCATTTTGAACTTTTATACCATCCGCTCGTATCTGTAATTATTCCGAATAAAGATCATATTGATGATTTGGATAAATGTATTCGATCATTAATGCGCACGACATATGATAATTTTGAAATTATTGTAGTAGAAAATAATAGTGAAAAGAACGAGACATTTGACTATTACAAGAGAGCAGAAAAAGAATTTGATAAAGTAACTGTTGTATATTGGGAGCATGAATTTAACTATTCTGCAATTAATAATTTCGGTGCAAGTTATGCAAATGGAGAATATCTTTTATTGTTAAATAATGATACAGAAGTTATGAATGAAGACTTGTTTGAAGAAATGCTTGGATATGGTATGCGTGAAGATGTCGGTATTGTTGGTGCAAGATTGTATTATGAAGACGACACTGTGCAGCATGCAGGTGTAGTTGTTGGTATCGGCGGTGTTGCTGGACATGTATTTGCAGGTGCACAGCCAAACGAGCCTTGTTATATGGGACGTTCTCTCTGTGCTCAGGATTATAGTGCAGTGACGGCTGCATGTCTGATGGTAAGAAAAGAAATCTTTGAAAAGGTAGATGGATTAACAGAAGACTTTGCGGTTGCATTCAATGATATTGACTTCTGTCTGAAAGTTCGTAAACTTGGAAAATTGATTGTTTATAATCCAGCAGCAGAGCTGCACCATTATGAATCAAAATCAAGAGGTTATGAAGACACAGAAGAAAAGATTCAAAGATTTAATGGAGAAATCCAGAAATTCCAAAAACGTTGGAAGAGATTCCTGTTAGAGGGAGATCCATATTATAATCCAAATCTTTCTTTAAATTGTAACAATTTCTCAGTTGACATGACTCAGGGAGGCATCTTCGGCAGAAGAGGATAATATATGGCAAATAAAGTTACAATTGTAATTCCAAATTATAATGGAATGAAATTTTTAAAAGACTGTCTGGATTCGCTGTCCAGACAGTCCTATACCAATTTTGAGACATTAGTAGTAGACAATGCATCTACAGATGATAGTGTTTCTTTTATTCAAAATAATTATCCAGATGTAAAACTGATGATAATGAAAGAGAACACTGGTTTTTGCGGTGGAGTAAATGCTGGAATTAAAGCCTCAAAGACACCATATGTGATTCTGCTGAATAATGATACAGCAGTTGATCCGAATTATGTTCGTGCATTAGTACAGGAAATTAGTCGTTCAAAAGATATTTTTTCTGTCAGCAGTAAGATGATACAGTTTTACAATCGAGAAAAATTAGATGATACAGGTGATCTGTACAATATTTTAGGATGGGCATTTCAAAGAGGAGTAGATCATCCAGCTACTTCCTATCGAAAATCAACAGAAGTATTTTCCGCATGTGCGGGAGCTGCGATTTATCGAAGAAGTGTATTTAAGAAAATAGGATATTTTGACAAGATGCATTTTGCTTATTTAGAAGATGTAGATATTGGATATCGTGCTCAAATTTATGGGTATCGTAACTTATATTGTCCAAAGGCAATTGTATACCATGTTGGAAGCGGTACGAGCGGTTCCAAATACAATTCATTTAAAGTAAAGCTTGCAGCACGAAATAATATTTATCTGAATTACAAAAATATGCCGCTTGTCCAGTTAATAGTAAATGCAGTTCCACTTTCGGTCGGATATTTGATCAAATGGAAGTTTTTTAAAAAAATTGGATTTGAAAAAGATTATGTGGAAGGATTGAAAGAAGGAATTCAAACACGCAGACAATGTAAAAAAGTTCCATTTTGTACAGAACATATTCCGAACTATTGTAAAATTGAATGGGAACTAATAAAAAATACATTTATTTATGCGTGGGAATATGCAAGCCGAAAATTATTATAAGATGATTTAAGGATTGAAAATAATTTAAAGATAAACCTGAATATTTGTGAAACAATGGTGTTTTGATCAATTTTTTTGAGGAAAGATTGGATTTTTGATCAATGAAATTCTGAGTTGTTTGACAATAATTCGGGTTTTTTATTATAAATAACCATTTTTTGTCATAAAATAGACTTGAAAAAAACTGATATTTATGGTACTATTTCCACAATGTAAAAGAAGGGCATATTGTGCGCCTGTATAATGATTGAAAAAAGCCGGTGCACGAAGTATGGGAATTTATTCCAAAACAGTGCTTTTTTTTTGCGTAACAAAGCTCCAGGACTAGTATGACAATAACAAAAGAAAGGAAACAATGGAAAATGAAAGCATTTCTGATTTTAGAAGACGGTCATGTATTTACTGGTACTGCAATTGGTGCAGATAAGGAAGTAATTAGTGAGATCGTATTTAATACGTCGATGACCGGATATTTAGAAGTTTTAACAGACCCATCCTATGCGGGTCAGGCAGTTGTGATGACGTATCCATTAATTGGTAATTATGGTATTTGTTATGATGATATGGAGTCAAGAAAACCATGGCCAGATGGATATATCGTTCGTGAATTATCACGAATTCCAAGCAATTTCCGTAGCGAGGATACGATCCAGCATTTCCTTGAGATAAATGATATTCCTGGAATTGCAGGTATTGATACCCGTGCACTTACAAAAATTTTGCGTGAAAAGGGTACAATGAATGGGATGATTACACGTAATGAAAATTACGATTTAGATGAGGCAATCGCTCGCATGAAGCAGTACACTCCGACGGCAGTTGTAAAGAAAACTACATGTAACCAAAGTTATGTATTGCCAGGAGATGGACATAAAGTAGCATTACTTGACCTTGGAGCGAAAGATAATATCGCAAAATCGCTCAATCGAAGAGGATGTGAAGTAACTGTCTATCCAGCTGATACGAAAGCAGAACAAATCATTGCCTCGAATCCAGAAGGTATTATGTTGAGTAATGGACCTGGAGATCCAAAGGAATGTGTGGAAATTATTGAAGAAATTAAAAAATTATATGCAACAGACATTCCGATTTTTGCAATTTGTTTAGGACACCAGCTGATGGCATTGGCAAACGGCTGTGACACGTATAAAATGAAATACGGACATAGAGGTGGAAATCATCCAGTAAAAGATTTAAAGACAGGAAGAGTATATATTTCCTCTCAGAACCATGGATATGTAGTAAATACAGATGGATTGAATCCAGATGTTGCAGTACCAGCATTTGTTAATGTAAATGATGGTACAAATGAAGGACTGGCTTATACTGGAAAAAATATTTTTACAGTACAGTTCCATCCAGAAGCCTGCCCTGGACCACAGGACAGTGCATACTTGTTTGATCGTTTTATTCAGATGATGGAGGAGAAATAATATGCCAAGGGATAACAGTATTAAAAAAGTATTAGTCATCGGTTCTGGTCCGATTGTCATTGGACAGGCAGCAGAATTCGATTATGCAGGAACACAGGCATGTCGTTCATTAAAGGAAGAGGGCGTACAAGTTGTGCTTGTCAATTCCAATCCTGCGACTATTATGACAGATAAAAATATCGCAGATCACGTCTATATTGAACCATTGACAATCCCAGTATTAGAACGAATTATTGAAAAAGAAAAACCAGATAGCATCCTTCCGACACTTGGAGGACAGGCTGGATTAAATCTCGGAATGGAGCTTGCAGAAAGCGGATTTTTAGAGAAACATAACTGCCGTTTGATCGGTACAACACCAGAGACAATTAAAAAAGCAGAAGACCGTCTGGAATTCAAAGAGACAATGGAAAAAATTAATGAGCCATGTGCCCCATCTCTTGTTGTAGAAAATATTGAAGACGGTGTTACATTTGCAAATAAAATTGGTTATCCTATTGTGCTGCGTCCTGCATATACACTTGGCGGAAGCGGCGGCGGTATTGCGCATAATCAAGAGGAATTAGAAGAAATTTTAGCAAATGGTCTGCGTCTTTCCCGTGTTGGTCAAGTATTAGTAGAGCGTTGTATTGCTGGATGGAAAGAAATTGAATATGAAGTAATCCGTGACCGTGCAGGTAATGTGATTACCGTTTGTAATATGGAAAATATTGACCCAGTCGGTGTGCATACAGGTGACAGTATCGTAGTTGCTCCATCTCAGACATTAGGTGATAAAGAATATCAGATGTTGCGTACATCTGCGTTAAATATTATTAGTGAATTAAATATTACAGGAGGATGTAATGTGCAGTATGCATTAAAGCCAGATAGCTTTGAATACTGTGTCATTGAAGTAAACCCTCGTGTAAGCCGTTCTTCTGCACTTGCTTCAAAGGCAACAGGCTATCCAATTGCAAAAGTTGCTGCAAAAATTGCACTTGGATATACATTAGATGAAATTCCGAATGCAGTTACAGGAAAGACATATGCAAGTTTTGAGCCAATGCTCGATTATTGTGTTGTTAAAATTCCTCGTCTTCCATTTGATAAGTTTATTAGTGCAAAGCGTACGCTGACGACACAGATGAAAGCAACGGGAGAAGTTATGGCGATTGCAAATAATTTTGAAGCTGGTCTGATGAAGGCACTTCGTTCTCTCGAACAGCATGTGGACAGTCTGATTTATGAAGACTATTCAGACAGAGATGAATACGATATTATGGAGATGCTGCATCGAGTAGATGACCGTCGTGTTTTTGTTATTGCAGAAGCATTGCGTCGTAAAATTCCATACGAAGTTATCCATAATATTACAAAAATTGATTTATGGTTTATTGATAAAATTGCAATTCTCGTGGAGATGGAACAGCGTTTAAAAGAAGAACCATTGACAAAAGAATTATTGGCAGAAGCAAAACGTTTGGAATTCCCAGATACAGTAATTGCAAAATTAGTCGGAAAGCAGGAATATCAAATCAAAGTACTCCGAAACGAATGGGGTATTCATGCAGCATTTAAAATGGTAGATACTTGTGCTGCTGAATTTGCCGCATCTACTCCATATTATTATTCCGTATTTGGCAGTGAAAATGAAGTCGAAGAGACGACAGGAAGAAAAAAAGTTCTTGTACTTGGTTCTGGTCCAATTCGTATCGGACAAGGTATCGAGTTCGACTTCTGCTCCGTTCATTGTACATGGTCATTTAGACGTGCTGGATATGAGACAATTATCGTGAATAATAATCCAGAGACTGTTTCCACAGACTTTGATATTGCAGATAAACTGTATTTTGAGCCATTGACACCAGAAGATGTAGAAAACATTGTAGAGTTAGAAAAACCAGACGGTGCAGTTGTACAGTTTGGTGGTCAGACAGCGATTAAGCTGACAGAAGCATTGATGAAGATGGGCGTGCCAATTCTTGGTACATCTGCAAAAGACGTTGATGCTGCAGAAGACAGAGAATTGTTTGACCAGATTTTGGAAGAATGCTGTATTCCTAGACCAGCAGGTCATACAGTATTTACTTGCGAAGAAGCAATTAAAGCTGCTAATGACTTAGGTTATCCAGTGCTTGTAAGACCATCTTATGTACTTGGAGGACAGGGAATGCAAATTGCAATTAACGATAAAGATATTACAGAATTTATTGGAATTATTAATCGAATTGCACAGGAACATCCAATTCTTGTTGACAAGTATTTAGTGGGAAAAGAAATTGAAGTCGATGCCGTATGTGACGGAGAAGAGATTTTAATTCCAGGTATTATGGAGCATATTGAACGTGCTGGTATTCATTCTGGTGACAGTATTTCCGTATATCCAGCAAGAAGCATTAGTGAGAAAATTAAGAAAGTTATTGTAGAATATACAAGACGTCTTGCAAGGGCACTTCATGTTAAAGGATTGATTAATATTCAGTTTATTGTTGCACATGATGAAGTATATGTTATCGAAGTAAATCCGCGTTCCTCAAGAACTGTACCTTATATTAGTAAAGTAACAGGTATTCCAATTGTCGATCTTGCGACACAGGTGATTATTGGAAATACAATTCGTGGACTTGGATATGAGCCAGGATTGCAAAAAGAGGCAGATTATGTTGCAATTAAAATGCCAGTATTCTCATTCGAAAAACTGCGTGGTGCCGATATTGCACTCGGACCTGAAATGAAGTCAACAGGAGAATGCCTTGGTATCGCAAAGACATTTAATGAGGCATTGTATAAGGCATTCCTCGGAGCTGGAGTACATCTTCCGAAGTTTAAGAAGATGATTATTACAGTAAAAGATGCAGATAAGATTGATGTCATTGATATTGCACGTCGTTTCCAGGCAATCGGATATGAAATTTATGCGACAAAGAATACGGCAAAAGTATTAAATGAAAATGGTGTAGAGGCGTTTAAGGTAAATAAAATTGAACAAGATTCACCAAACCTTCTTGATTTAATTTTAGGACATCAGATTGATCTTGTTATTGACACACCAAGTCAAGGAGCAAAAAAGAGTCATGATGGTTTTGTGATTCGCCGTAACGCAATTGAGACAGGCGTGAATGTATTAACTTCGATTGATACAGCAAATGCGCTAATTACAAGCTTAGAGAATAGAGATCAACACCTCTCATTAATTGATATTGCAGAAATTGATTAAAACGAGATGAGACTCGCATAAATAATATAAATCACGGTTTTGGCGGCTTTTGTTAGTCATCAAAACCGTGATTTTATAATGTTATAATTAAAAACTCTTTTTTTAGTACCATTTGTGCTGAGAACATGAAAAAAATGAAGTAAATTAAGAAATTTATAATAATTTTTCAATTTCCTTTTCTTACGCAGTGTGTTATACTAAATGAAAATCGTACCATAAATTCAAAGGAGGTATTACCGATGAGAAGTGATGGATGGGGCATGAGAATATGGAAGCTAGTTTATCCATTAGTCATTTATTTTGGTATCACAGCTGTACTTACTACGGCAGTTTCAGGAGTGTGGATATGGCGGCTTACATTAGCTAATCCGAATATGTCGGAAGAAAATCTGTTTCGTCTATACGAACAGCAAATCATGCCAAATCAAGTAATAATTATATTTTTTATAGACATAATAGTTGCGGCAGTACTTTTTATATTCTATTATAGAGACAGTAAGCGACTTATGCCAGTTTATAAAAAAACAACTATTATACATTGGATTTTTATTGTAATTCTTGGAATATTCGGGTGTCTTGCTGGTAATTTTATAGTGTCATTATCTGGGTTAATTGAATTATTTCCAGATATTTATGAAGAATTAGCAGAAGTGCAATATTCAGGTGAAGTATGGAAGCAGTTTATAGCAATTGGAGTTGCAGCACCAGTTATGGAGGAAGTTTTGTTCCGTGGATTAATCTTTCGCAGACTGCGTACGTATTGTAAATTTCCAGTGGCATTAGTCTTATCTGCGTTAATTTTTGCAATTTGTCATGGAAATATTTTGCAGTTTATTTATGCATTTTTACTTGGACTTTTAATGGCATTTTTATATGAAAAATTCCGTAATTTAATGGCTCCAATTGTATTCCATGCATCAGCGAATATTTTTTCAATATTGACAACAAATTACGAAGTAGTAAATCGTATTATTATGAGAAATCCATTTCTTGCTGTTGGATTCAGTTTTGCAGTTGTGGCAGGAGGTGTATATTTATTTAGTACAGTATTAGAACCATCAAATGAATGACATTAGGGGAGAATGACAGAAAAATTAAAGTTGAATGATAGAAGAGGGAGGCGTACCGTGAAGTTATTAACGATTGCAATTCCATGTTATAATTCACAGGATTATATGGAAAAATGCGTGCAAAGTTTATTGCCAGGAGGCGATGAAGTAGAGATTATTATTGTGGATGATGGATCTAAAGATCTTACACCAGAGATTGCAGATCGTCTCGCAAAAGAATACCCTACAATTGTAAGAGCAATTCATCAGGAAAATGGGGGACATGGCGAAGCTGTGAATACTGGCATTGCAAATGCATCTGGAAAATATTTTAAAGTAGTAGATAGTGATGATTGGGTTAATGAATCTGCATATGAACAAATATTAAACTTACTTCGTCAAGTAGTAGAGCAGGAAAAGGAACTGGATGTATTATTTTCTAATTTTGTTTATGAAAAAGAAGGTGCAGTGAGAAAAAAGGTAATGCATTATCATCATGCACTTCCAATCGGACAGTTTTTTACATGGGAAGATGTAAAGTCATTCCGGCTTGGACATTATATTTTGATGCATTCGGTCATTTATCGTACTCAGATGCTGCGTGACTGCGGATTAAAGCTTCCAAAACATACGTTTTATGTAGATAATATTTATGTGTATTATCCGCTTCCATATGTGAAGACAATGTATTATTTGGATGTGAATTTTTATCGTTATTTTATCGGACGAGAAGATCAGTCTGTAAATGAAAAAGTTATGATTTCCCGACTAGATCAGCAAATTCGAGTAAATAAAATTATGTATGACAGTTATGATTTGACGAAGATAACAAATAAAAGTTTGCAAACATACATGTATCACTATTTGGAAATCGTGACAGTTGTTTCGTCTGTGCTTTTGATTCGGGCAGATACCAAAGAAATGCTTGAGAAAAAGAAAGAGCTGTGGAAATATATGAAGCATTCCAATGCAAAGATGTACCGCAAGCTGCGCTACCGCCGTTTCCTCGGTGTGAGTATGCATCTGCCAGGACCGCTTGGGAGAAAGACGATTGTAAGTGGGTATAAATTCTGTCAGAGAATCTTTGGATTTAATTAACTGTAGTATGGGGGATAAGAAAATGGAGCAAAAAAATGAATTTATGACAAATACAGGATTCGTCTGTATCGGAGCATTAATTTGTTGTGCATTTTGGGGAAGTGCATTTCCATGTATTAAACTTGGTTATCAGTTTTTTCAAATTGATTCTTCTGACACTGCAGCACAGATTTTATTTGCTGGATGCCGATTTGCATTAGCAGGTGTGCTGACTGTTTTAATGGGAAGTATATTAAGCAGACAGTGGCTGTTTCCAAAGAAACAGTCATTTTCGCTTGTTGTAAAGTTAAGTATTTTTCAGACAATTTTACAGTATTTATTATTTTATATTGGATTGGCACATACGACAGGCGTAAAGTCATCTATTATTATCGGTACAAATGTTTTTGTTTCCATTGTTGTAGCAAGTTTATTGTTTCATCAAGAAAAAATGACAATGGCAAAGACTATTGGATGTCTGATTGGATTTGCTGGTATCGTAATCGTGAATTGGAATGGAAGCGGCATTGATATGAGTATGAGTTTTGCAGGAGAAGGTTGTGTCTTTCTCTCTACAGTTGCATATGCATGTTCAGCAGTGCTTATTAAAGACTATTCTAAAAAAGAAAATCCTGTCACATTAAGTGGATATCAATTTTTCTTCGGAGGAATTGTTATGGCGATCTGTGGTTTGGCAGCAGGCGGAAGATTAACGGTGATTACTGCAAAGGGAATTGCCATGCTCTTTTATCTTGGCTTTTTATCAGCAGTTGCTTATACACTTTGGGGAATTTTACTCAAATACAATCCAGTATCAAAAGTGGCAGTATTTGGATTTATGAATCCGATCTTTGGAGTTATATTATCTGCATGGCTTTTAGGAGAACACGATCAGGCATTTGGATGGAAGACAGTAATTGCATTGGTACTTGTATGTGCAGGAATTTTTATTGTAAATGTTAATTGGAGCAAAAAGTATAGCAAATAATAAATGATAGGAGAAAAGAGAATGAAATATGATTTTACAACTATTATGAATCGTCATGGAATGGATGCAATAGCTGTAGATGGATTAGGAAATGGATTTGCTCCAGACTTGCCAAAAGATGGGTTTGATAGTATTCCAATGTGGGTTGCAGATATGAATTTTCCAACAGTTTATACAATTCCTCAGGCAATTATGGAACGTACAAAACATCCAGCATATGGCTATTTTAATCCTAGAGAAGAATATTTTGATGCAATCATTCAATGGCATGAAACACGTAATCATGTAAATGGATTAACAAAAGACTGCATCGGTTATGAGAATGGAGTGCTTGGCGGTGTGATGTCAGCAGTTGATGCATTTTCGGCGCCGGGAGATGCGATACTCTTACATAGTCCAACATATATTGGTTTTACAAGTTGTTTAACAAATGGCGGAAGAAAATTGATTCATAGTGAGTTGAAAAAAGATGAAAATCAAATCTGGCGTATGGATTATGAAGATATGGATCAAAAAATTAAGAAAAATAAGATTCATCTTGTAGTATTTTGTAATCCACACAATCCGTGTGGTCGTGTATGGGAACGATGGGAATTAGAAAAAGCAATGAAAGTATTCGAGAGAAATAATTGTGTTGTAATTTCTGATGAAATTTGGTCCGATATTATGTTAAATGGACATAAGCATATTCCACTTCAATCAATCAGTGAAGATGCCTGTAATCGAACGATTGCGCTTTATGCGCCGTCAAAAACATTTAATTTGGCGGGATTAATTGGCTCCTATCATATTATTTATAATCCATACTTAAGAGATCGAGTGCGGGCGCAAGGCAGTAAGTCCCACTATAATAATATGAATGTATTAAGTATGTATGCGTTCATTGGTGCATATGGCAAAGAAGGACAAGAATGGGTGGATGAGCTTTGTGAAGTGCTAAGTCAAAATATAAACTACGCATGTAATTATATAAAAGAGCATTTTGATGGCGTTGAAGTGTCAAAACCAGAAGGAACGTATATGCTTTTTATTGACTGTGAGCAGTGGTGCAAAAAGCATCAAAAAACATTGGAGCAGTTAGAAAAAGCAGGATGGGATGTCGGAGTAGCTTGGCAAGATGGAAAGATGTTTCATGGTGAATGGGCAATCCGAATAAACCTTGCATTGCCACTTAGCAGAGTGAAAGAAGCATTTGAACGATTAAACAAATATGTATTTAATTGAATGTAGTGAAGCGGATTGCAAATATCCGCTTCGTTTTTGTGTATATAAAAATTGTCTGTAAAGATTATATAATTGTTGGTAGACTAGATAGATTATTTTTTGGATTTGTGAAAAATAACTTCTCTACAAGAAAAAACGTTATCGAATGGATAACGTTTTTTTAGTAGCGGAAAAGGGATTTGAACCCATGACACCACGGGTATGAACCGTGTGCTCTAGCCAACTGAGCTATTCCGCCATATAAAGTTATTAAAAATAACAATGGGACCTACAGGGCTCGAACCTGTGACCCTCTGCTTGTAAGGCAGATGCTCTCCCAGCTGAGCTAAGATCCCAAAGTTGTAATCAATATCTGATTGCAAAGTAATTATAAGATGAAAGAAAGAATTTGTCAATAGTTTTTTGAAAAAAATATAAAGTTTATTTTTATTTAATTTTTGAAATATTGTGTCGGACGATAGATATGTGATATACTAAATAAACAAAAGTATGAGAAATTAACAATGCCACATATCAGGAGGCACGATATGATTAATATTATTGTAAATCCAACATCTCGCTCTGGAAGAGGGGAGAAAATATGGAATAAAGTGGAGTCTATGTTTCGCAATTCAAAGAAGGAATATTGTGTGTACTTTACAAAATATGAAGGACATGCAAAGCAGATTGCTGCCCAGCTGACAAAAGATCCTGCCCCAAACGATTATGAAACCACTATTGTAGTGGTAGGAGGAGACGGCACGATCAATGAAGTGATTAATGGAATTGCATTTGAACGCAATGTGACACTTGGATATATCCCTACTGGTTCGGGAAATGATTTTGCACGTGGATTAAAATATTCCGAAAAATGTTTTGAATATTTGAAAAAGAGGGTGGATCATATTTTAAATCCATCTGAATATGAATGGTTAGATTATGGTGTCGTACTGAATGGAGGAAGCCAGGTGACAAACCGCCGTTTTGCAGTGAGTTGTGGACTTGGCTTGGATGCAGATGTTTGTTATGATATGATTGATTCTAAGGCAAAGAGATTTTTTAATTATTTTGGGATGACAAAAATCAGCTATTTGCTCATAGGAATTTATCATTTAATTCATTTCACGCCAGTGGATGGTGTTTTGGAAGTGGATAATGGAAAACAGTATTCAATGAATAAAATTTGCTTTGTCTCTTTTCATATCCATCCATTTGAAGGAGGATTTAAATTTGCTCCAAATGCGAATCACTCTGATGGGTTGATTGATGTATGTATGATTTATGGAAGAGGACGATTAGGATTAATTCCAGTTTTGTTAAGTTCTATTACAGGGCATCATATACGAAAGCGAGGAACTCGTATTATACAGTGTAGGGAGGCGCGTTTAAAAGTAAAAACACCATGCAGAGTGCATGCGGATGGAGAAATGTTTGGATTGCAAGATGATATTAGTGTACGCTGTATTAGTAAGCGAATACGATTAATTCGATAAATAATAAAAGATAGAGGAGATAGAAAATGAGAATTGGAATGGGATATGATGTACACCGTCTGGTGGAAGGGAGAGATTTGATTTTGGGAGGAGTAACTATTCCTTATGAAAAAGGATTACTTGGACATTCGGATGCTGATGTTATTGTCCATGCAATTATGGATGCACTGTTAGGTGCAGCAGCATTAGGAGATATCGGAAAGCATTTTCCAGATACCGATCCAAAGTATAAAGGAATTTCAAGCATCAAATTATTACAGCATGTTGGAAAACTGATCGAAGATCACCTTTATGTCATAGGAAATATTGATGCGACAATTATTGCACAACGTCCAAAGCTTGCTCCTTATCGTGAGCAGATGATGCAAAATGTAGCAGATGTACTTCATATTTCAAGAGATCAGGTAAATATTAAAGCGACAACAGAAGAAGGACTTGGATTTACAGGAAGTGGAGAAGGAATTTCTGCACAGGCGATCTGCATTTTAATGCCAGTATCAAATTATCAATATGTAGATGTTCTTCAAGAAGACCGTCCATGTGCGGGATGTGGAGGATGTACAAAAAATAAGTAATAGTTGTGTCAGCAAGGAATTGTATATTTGAAATTTACTTCATTGTATTACTGTAAACGTATATCTCTCTTTTCGACAAAAAATCAAGGCGTTTTTTGTTGAAGTAATACAAAAACATAAGCTTGAATTAAGCTTTAAATATTTACAAATCTTGAGATTAAACAAAAATAACCTCTATATTTTCTTAGGGAACTATCTGTT
>JALFSR010000051.1 GCA_022778745.1 Clostridiales bacterium | reverse complement strand
CTGATAGCATAAATGAAATCTGTTCCTGAGTTCTTCGCTATCGGTAAAAACGGGTGAGCATTTTTATAAAGACATGTCAAGGATGGCGGACGTGGCCGAAAAATTTAGGCACAAGTGTTACAAAAATGCTTGACCACAACACCGAACTAATTATCAGATTGAGTGGGGAGATCCTCTTGATCACTTAAAACGTATGCCTGCAAATTCTCAGATTGGATACTCTACCTATATGATGATTGTTAAGTCTAATGGTGATATTACGATGACTCCTTATTTGCCAATTGTTGTAGGTAATGTTCGCGAGCACACGTTAAAGGAATATTGGGATGCAGGTTTCAAAGATATTTGGAAAAACGAAAGTATTATCAAATATATTTCGACCATTGAAACCATAACGGATTTGGGAAATGGTGGAGATCAAACGTTGACAACAAATGGACAATTACGAATCGATTTGTTATAATGAAAGTAGGTAATATTATGGAATATACTATGTCGAAGAAAGACAGTTATTTTGTTAAAACTGAAGGTGCAAATTCAATTGTCATTTCAAAGGTTAATGGGCATTCTGTTTTTTTGAATAGAGTAGCAACATGGCTATTTAATCAACTGGACGTCTGCGCGAGTTCAGATGAATTATTTGAGAAAATGAAGCAGCAATACACCGGAGTTAACCATGACATTCTCAAGAAGGATTTAATGTCTTTTTTGCATGTGATGGAAGTTTATCAAATTATTACACTTCGTAGTGAGGGTAATGAAGAGGAGAATGTTGCATACAAAATCTCGTTTGCAGAAGACTCTACTTACAAGAGGATATGTGACTTTATATGTGGGTCAGAAACAAAATGCTGGTTGACAAAACCCATACCAGAAGTTCCTTTCACACCATTGGTGTTGCACCAGAAAAATTTTGCTAATGAAGAAGTGTTCCTGCAGTATGTGAAAGATAGTGAAATAAAAATTGTTGTAAGTTTTAAGATGCCAGTTCCAGAGTCTAAGGTTTTGGTGGTAAACAGGGTGTATTCAAAGAATATAGATGGTGATGAATTAATTACAGGTATACATCAGGTTCTTCGCCGCTTTTTAGCTAAGGTTACTGATGTTCCTAAAAAAACACGCGTGGTGATTTATCAAGGAGATGATGCTAAACATTACAAGAGTGTTGTGGAACTGCTGCAAAAATGTGGATTCAATAAAGAGTGTGAATTGAAAAGCGAGGTTGGTAATATAAATGTGGATTATTACTGCCTATATAATTAACACAGAGAGTTAAATCATGTGGAATGTGGAGGTGTTACTATGAAGTTTGCTTTTTTTATTTTGCCGGTTATTTTAATCGTAGCAGGAATTATTCTGCATATTACTTCGGCAGTAAAGATAAATTCAATATATGGATTTAGAACAAAAACCTCTTCAAAGAACGAGCATACTTGGAAGTATTGTAACAAATTATGTGCAAAGATTTTGATAGTAGTCGGAGTTGCTGCGGTAATTGCTATTTGTGTAACTGCGAAAGCGACGATGCTGGTTTTGGGATTGTTTTCGATAGGAGAAATTGTGAATATTCTTGCTATAAGTGCTGTTCTTCTTTCCATCCCTTTAGTGAATTATAGTTGCAAAAAAAAGTTTTCAGAATTGTTTCATAATAACTAACTCTGTCTAAGAAAGGAACAGGAGATGAAACATAATTCGATAGGAACTACAATTTTGCGGTGTATAATTACGCTGTTGCCATTTGTTATTACT
Source organism: Clostridiales bacterium (assembly GCA_022778745.1). Taxonomy (GTDB): domain Bacteria; phylum Bacillota; class Clostridia; order Lachnospirales; family Lachnospiraceae; genus Fimimorpha. Next base: position 8,289 of record JALFSR010000051.1, on the reverse strand, counting down.
TATATAGTAACAAAGGCATTCTTCGAGGAAGTATATCTTCTTGAATGGCTTGCTCGCCATTGGTACTGTGGACTGTGGGTTATTGCCATTATTATTGTATTCTTCAATTTTAAGTTGTCTCTTGTTATTTCATATTGCAATGTTATTGCTATTGGATTGGGACAATTTGTTGGCGATGCAATTCGTGAGTATAACATTTCTCTCATTACACCGAATATGAGTGCGGAGCAGCAAGCTCATTTACATCTTCATTATGGTTTTCCTATTTGGTTATTGTCTCTGATCCTGTTCGTGGTGGTATTCTTGTTAATCACATACTTCCAGAAGAAAAAACGAACAAATTGATAATGCAAAACGGTCTGCTTCGGCAGGCGGTTTTGTCTTGAATGATTTAAGATTTTTCGTGAAAATATTAGTAAATATTTCTCAAAAGTTTGTCACCTATTTTGCAACGTGAGTTGTTGTATAAGTAGAGGAGCAAATATCAGAGATGTAATTTGCAACGATATTGTTTCCTAAATCTATGACGGAGGTAGAAATAGCCATGACAGCGTTTATGCAATATGGTTTTGTGTGCTGGAAAGCTTGTTTCGCTATCTGCCTTTGGAGGTCGCGATTGAAAGTTAGCAGGATCAGCGCATAATTCATGCAAACTTCCATAGGATTATGCGCAGACTAACTTTGCGTGAGTTTACGAAAACCCAAAATTCACAAAATATTGGAGGTACATAATAATGAAATTTACAAAGAAACTTCTTTCTGTTATGCTGGCATTGTGCTTGGTGCTGTGCTGTTCGATTCCTGCTTTTGCTGCTGAAACGGCTACTACGGTTGGCACCCTTACAATTTTTGCATCTAATGACGGAGGTAGTTCCTCTTGGAATACTTCAGGTCATGCATTCCTTGCTTTTAAAAACACAAGTTCCGGTTCTATTACTATCGGTGGACTGACTGTGGAAGCAGACGAGGAAATTACCTTTGGTACATGGGGCAATCAGTCAGCCCATAAGGGAATCTAGTACAATCTGGAGTCCTATTTTATTCATAACCAGAGCGCGTATGCAAACCGCGTTTCTCTGTCAATGAGTGTGACACAGGATGATGTTGACGACATCAACACTATCATTGATAATAATGATACTTGGGCATTGCTCAACAACTGCTCGTCTTTTGCTGTCAAGGTATGGAATAAAGTTTCTTCTACCTCTTTGAGTGCTGGAACACCGAATACCCCTACTTCCCTCATGTCCAGCATCAAATCTAAGACTGGGTATAAGACTGGGCGTGCAGTACAGGAGAATACCAATATCGGCTATGTAAGCAATGGCGTGTTCGTTCCTGTGACTACTCGTGCGGCTGCTCTTGCTGTAAATGCGGCCACAGTAGTAAATAGTGATGTTGTATTTACCGTACCTATTAATATGAATCCCAATAGTTGTGATATGGAGGTGTGGTACAAGTGAACCGAAAGAAAGTAATTATTTTTCTCAATGTTTTTCTGATCTGTGCGATGGCGATCCATGTAGGTGTGAAAATGTATCTGCATGGACAGCATCCAGAATATAGTTCTCCCGTCTATGTAGAGCTGATTAACGCGGTATACTACTTGATTCCGTTGCTCATTATCAATATCGGAAATTTCATTTTGAAAAAAAGATAAAATTGCGAAATAAACAATATAAGAATATTCTGCGGGACGCAGTGAGCATCTTTTGCTTGCTGTGTCCCGCACTCTTTGCATACAAATCCAATAAACCACTTGCTATGCAAGTGGATCCAATCCGCTTTCTAGCCCTAGATAGCCCTCTTTGCTATAATGGCTGTGGATCCTAAACCGCACTAAAATAACAAAGGAGGATCCATGTGGATAATTATAGCATACAACATAGGAATACAAATTGAGCTGGAAAAAGATAGGTTAAATAAAAAGCCCTTGCAAGGACTAAGCCGGAGGATGTGGTGCGGTAGAAGAACTATTTTCGAGGGTCTTTGAGGCCCATGCCGGCAATAGCACCTTACAGAGGCAGAACAAACCACCAGTTTACACTGGTGGTTATGGTTCTTTTGTTTGTGCCAGAAAAAGAAACTATACTAAAATTAATAAATATTGGTCAAATAATTAACAGGCAAATTTCAATAAGCTTTAGGAGTAGGCAATAAATACCGATAAATAGAATATAAACGAAATGGATTTCGGATTATTTCTCACGGATTGAGATACTTAGAGATGTAGTATGGGTGTACTATGTCTATTTTGTTTCACTCTGTATGTCAGTTCTGACAGATATTCCCTGAATCCAAATGAATCATTTTAAAACCGTGTGTGTACTTACACATTGTTTATATGGGTTGTCTGACATGTCTGGGCACCCTACAAAGAAAAATGGTTTTGCCTATTAGATCAAGGAGGATAAACAGAATGAGCGATATGAACGTAAGCGGTGCAACAAACACATTTGCTGGTTATCAGACAACAGCAACTGGCAAGAACAGGACAACCACAAAAACAACTGCTACATCATCCAAAGGAGAAATAAATACTGTAGATATTTCGCAGAAAAATGAGGAAAAACTTTCAAGTAAAGCACAGGAGTATTTAAAGTCTTTGCGTGAAAAATATGGAGATTATGATTTCCTTGTTGGAAATAGTACGGATGATTTGAACACTCTTTCAAAAAGTGGTAGTAAGGAGTTTTCTGTTATTTTCTCAAATGCGGAAATTGAAAGAATGGCAACCGATGAAAAATATGCTACAGAGAAAATGCAAGGTGTAGAGGGTGCAGTTAAGATGTGTCGCCGAATCTGTGAAGAGAATGGCTATGTTTCAGCATTTGACGCAATGGAGGCAGGCAATGGAACTGTTAATAAAATTGCTATTGTCACAGATGATAATGGAACGATGAGGTTTTTTGCTGAGTTAGAAAAGTCGTCTGACAAGCAGAAAGAACGACTGGAAAAAGTAAAAGAAAAGAAGGCTGAAGAGAAGAAAGCAGCTGAGAAAAAGGCTTCAAAAAGGAGTCCATATGAAAAAGAAGAAAAAGATACAGTTAAGAGAACCACAGTAGAAGCTGACTCTATGGAAGAATTAATAGAAAAAATCAAAAACATTGATTGGAATAATGTTGCAGATAGTAAATCGGGAGACAGATTTGATTTTTCTGTATAGGTAAAGGGAGGAACAGTATTATGCAAATAAATCGAGACAATTATTCACAATATGCTCAAATGGTTCAGCAGATGATGGGGAAAAAAGTAAGTTCGAGCGATCCGTTAGCACAATGTGATTATGGCAATTTTTCATTAAGGTTTAAGTTTGTGGATATTAACTTTACCAAACCGAACTGGGATACTATCATGACAAAGCGGGATAAACCTGCGATGTCAGAGGAAGAATTTGAAGAATCAATAAAGGAGCTTGCGAGAAAAGAATTTGCTACCGGAAAAAGGGATGATGCTGCTTATCGAAAGTTGTGTATGCAGCATGGCGAAACAGTATCTCCCGATAGAAAGGCAATATATGAATCAAGCATGAAGAAAACTGGCGGTAAAATGAATGCTGCATGTATGTTTTGGGATTCAAAGGGCAATAAAACGCTTTCTTATAATCCAGAGTCAAGGAACTGGAAAGCTATAAGTACAGATGAAGAATTTGCGAGAGCAAGAGTATTTACATCAATTTACAATGATGAGTTGGCTCGTTTAAAAGAAGAGTATGGCGAAAAAGCGAAAGGAAATATTTCTTATAGCAAAATAAAGGCAGATATATCTGCAGAGTTTTCAAAAGGAATGAGTAATAATGAGGGGAATACAATAGATTATTCTATATAAAGAGCTAAAATGTTGAAGATACGAATAGGAATTTCGTTGATTCAAGTAAGTAGCTGTAATTATATAATGCAAAATCATTCCAAAGTTGAAATTCAAGTTGAGAAACGATTGTTTTGTTCCAATAATAATGCATAGAATGTCATTCTTTGAAACTCATATTTCACTGTATCAAAAAAAGAAATCAAGGAGGTAGTAGCGATGAATATAAGTCCATTTAGGTTCAATTATATAGGAACATACTCTACTATTAACAATCCTTGTAAAAAATTTGCTTTTCCATATAAGATAAAGGTTGAGGGGTATAGAAATGGCAAACAAGGGAATAGTTTGTTTAACCTCGCTTCTGTTACAATAACTGATCTTCATGAAAAAGAAAAATATGGAACGGGAAAAATAAATGGTCCGATAGTTTTTGGAAAAACTAAGGGGTGCAAAAAACCAGAAGATTATAATAAAGTAAGCAAGGAGAAAGTTGGTTCGGTTGAATTGCCGGAATCATTTGATAAATTAAAAAATGATTCTCGGTTTTATTATCACGGTGAAAAAGTGTCTGATTACGAATTGATACAGACAGCTATTGCGTCAGGGAAAATGACTTTACCCGATAATATAGCTAAAGGGGATGAAGCACGTTTGGCACATGAAGCATTTGATGTTCTTGTAAGGGATGAAGCCAAGCCTAAGAATTCATGGTCGAAAACACTTTATTCTGAGGATGGCAAATATACGTTTACTATCGATGCGAAAGGCAAATATAGTATGCATTTACTTGATGATGCGGGTGTTGGTGCGTCGGTGGATGATATTGCAAATTGGATGATGAGTGGTACGCCAAATAGAAATATTGAAAAACGATATTTGGATTATCTGCGAACAGTTGATCCGGATTTATATAATACAGCGATGAAAATCGGAAAAGAAGTACGTACATATGGTTATATGGAGGATTTGTATAATCAGGGAGTCTTGAGTCAAAAGCAAAATGACTATGATATGACATTATTAGGGCTGATGTTTGGAGAAGATTCCGGAAGTATGCGTATAATTTTGGATAGCTGCCGGAAAAAAGGAAACTATTCACAGCTATTAGATTTATACAATGTAGATGGGGCAACTTTATTGGATAGTCTGCGAGAAAGGCAGATAGAAAATGGAGGCATTTTATAAAAAATATCCGGATTTCCTTACGGCAATCCTTAATAGAGAGTCACTGTCGATTTTTTTGGAAGTAGAGAACTTGATTTTGGAGGTACAAAATGAACATAAACATATCAAATTTACATGCGCATTAATTGTTACAATTATCTATACAGTAAATAATAGGAAAAAGATATAAATCCCAATTCGTAGTTAATAGACTTTTGTAAATATAGTTTGGAAAAGGTGAAGAATGAAAAAAGGGAATAAAACATATCAGATTAATGGTGAAGATGGACCTACATCTGTTTTTATACTTAAGCATACAAAGAATCGTACCCTTAAGCAACGATTTCATAAATTCAAATATAACTGCAAGAAGAAACGTATTGAAAAAATGATTACAGGAGAAAGCCATCATTCTATGGAGGAAGTGCTTGCATTTGCGGTAAGTGAATGCGGATTAATAGAACTTGATAGGGATTCACTTGAGGTGAGGGAAGAGTACAAACAGTTACGAGCTTCTCTAATTTTGCAGTATAAGCCAGAATTACTTGGAAAATATGCTAAGCTCCCCTCACTTGAAAGTGAAGAACTGGAAGCGGTAATGGAACACTTGGAAAAATGCAAAGAGCAATTACAGCATGCTATGGCTGTTTCGAAAGAGCTATTTGATATTGATATACATAAGTATATTAAGGAATATGCAGATATAAATGAAAGTTTGAATGTTGTAATCGAGACGAAGTATGGATATATCGGTGGAGGAGCTGGTGGAGATAAGGCGGTAAAAGACCTAGATGAGATTATGATACAACTGCATAAATATTATGGAGTAACGCAGGAAGATATTGATAACCAAACTGAAAGATATAAAAATCTTATCAGGACATTATGTAGATAACTTTTGATTTTCCGTTTAGCTAATCATTTTATTAATGTGTTGATAAAGAAGATGAGAGATTATAAGTAAACGGACTCACTTAACAAGAATACAGGGAGGTTGATGGGAATGAATATAGTAGGTAACGTAAATGGTAGCTATAAAGCACCTAAAATAGATTTGTTTGAAATAGAAAAACAATGTGGAATGGAACAGCAACCAGTTAAGACTGTATCATCTATATTAGGAAAAGATACTGCAATAAAAGTGAATATTTCTAAAGAGGGATTACAAGCCCTTCACGGAAGTAAGTTACAGGGAAGCTATGACTTAAATAGCCAAATAGAGCAAATTGAGTATATGTCTGAACATCAGCCTGTAGTAAGCTTCACAAATAGATTGGGAATAGCATTGCAGGATAGTTATGCAGGTGTTGCATATGAAAATAGACCTTCCATTGAGGATAAGGGAAATACTGTGTTAAATACTTTTAAGAAAATAGCAGATGAAATTGTTTCAGGATATGCTGATGGTATTAGAGTAAGATTTGTAGAAGATAGCTCTAGTGAAGATGGTTATAGAAGATTAACAATGGAAGATGAGTTAGCTATTCTGCAAGAAGAATTTGATGAGTTTGTTGAAAGTAGATTTGGAAAGGAACACCAAGAACAAAGCGAAAAGGTTATAAATGCCATAAATGACATTCAAAAAACGAAAGATAGATTAGGTATTGGTGATGGTAAAGTGTATGAGCCAGAGAAAATACCAGAGAGGTTTGTCGAAAATCTCATCAAAGCGGGAAGGACATATATAGTTGGTATATTGAAGTAAGATTGATGTATAAGTAATATTATTCATTTGTAATTTTATCTATGCAAAGAACCCGATAGCTTCCAGTTTATCGAATTGATGATGTATAGAATTAAAAAAGGTTCATATATTAATACACTGAAAATAGGAAGAGCACCGTTATATCAGTACTCTTCCAACCTAAATACATCTTCTACCAGTAGATTGAAATATGCTGCAATCCGGAGCATAAATTCAGCGGATGGTGCCCGTTCGCCACGTTCTACTCTGCTGATAGTTTTTGTGCAGAAACCTGTGGCAGAGGCTATATCCTCTTGAAGAAGCCCCCGTGATTCACGAATTGTTTTCAGATTATTAACGACCGCCATAGAAAACACCTACCTTCATACATATCTTATAATACTAAGGATACAGAAATTGCCGTCCTAAAATACGGACTCGTTTATTGTAGGAAATCTCTAATTTCATTTGGATGATTCTTTCCAACCACTTTTCCAAGTATATCGAAACGATCATTTTCATTAACAGGAATAGGCGGATATTTCACATTGAGAGAAATAATATAAATGTCAATACAAAAATGTATAAAAGTTCCAAAATAATAATGTACAACTTTTCTAATTTTCAGTCTGGATATGATCTTTCAGTCGGTATGATCTTCCAGATATTGTAATCACATGTGCATGATGAAGAACTCTGTCCAAAATGGCATTGGCTACAACCACATCATAAAATACAGAATCCCAGTCACTAAAATTTATATTTGTTGTCAAGATGGTACTTTTCTTTTCATACCTCATGTCAATCAGCTGAAAAAACAGATTGGAATCTTCCTTGTCGATAGGAAGGTATCCCAGCTCATCAATAATCAGAAGCCTGTACTTGCTGAAGTGTTTTAGCCTGTCATTCAAACGGTTTTCTGATTTTGCTTTTTTTAGCTGCTGTAGTAAATCGTTGCATTTTATAAAATATGTGCTGATTCTCTTTTTGGCTGCGGTAATCCCTATGGAAGTTGCCAGATGTGTCTTACCTACTCCACTTGGACCAAGAAATACAAGGTTTTCGTTTTCTTCCAAAAATCTTAGTGTGTTATATTCAGAAATTTCCTGACGGTTTATTCCTGGCTGAAAGGAAAAATCAAAATCCTCCAGTTCTTTATGGTGTGGGAAAGCTCCTGCTTTTACCATGGAACGTGCCGCAATTTCTGCTTTGTAGTCTGCCTCAAAATTCGTCAGTTTCAACAGTCCTTCCGAAAACGAAAGGCTGTTTGTTGACACAAAATCTGCAACCTCGCTAAGGTGCAGTTGCATTTGTGGCAGTTTTAATGTTTCAAGATTACGGCATAACTGTTGGTAAGTGCTATTCATAACGATATACATCTCCTATTACTGACAGATTTTCCTTTGCACGGCTTTCTATATCCTCCTTTTTGAAGGAGCCTGACTGCCGTGCAATTGCAATATAATGTTTTTCATGATAATTCAGTTTTTTTGAAGTTAGTGTATAATTATTATTGGCAGAAATAGAAATTATTCCTGAAATAAAAAGGAAGTAGAGAAATTCCCTACTTCCCAATCATACAGTTTTTCTTTATAATGTTAGTTGCAACAAAAACAGATAAAGGAGACTGT
>JALFSR010000020.1 GCA_022778745.1 Clostridiales bacterium | reverse complement strand
GCATCCAGAAAAGCATTTCAGAAGGCATTCTGTTAGGAAAAAGAAATAGTCTAACAGGGCTTATTTGTGATACAAAAATTAGAATATCATTATTGAGAAAAATAAAGTGATAAATTGCCAACGAACACTTGACACAAACTTTCTTGAACATTCGTTTGCTTTTTTTTGACCGATATGTTATAATCGAATTAAATACGATGTTGGGGTCAAAAGATAGTTTGACCCCATGATACTTATAAGAATGGAGGATTTTATGGCTTACGGAAAAATTACAAAGAAGCAAACGCAAGTATTAGAGTACTTGAAAAAACAGATTATTAATAAGGGCTATCCGCCTTCTGTGCGTGAAATCTGCGATGCAGTCGGACTGCGTTCCACTTCTTCAGTACATGCACATTTGGAGACATTAGAGAAAAATGGATATATTCGCCGTGATCCAACCAAACCGCGCGCGATCGAGATTGTAGATGATAATTTCAACACCATTCGTAAAGATATCGTAAGTATTCCAATTATTGGACAAGTCGCAGCAGGAACTCCGATTTTAGCGATTGAAAATATTGAGGGTTATTTTCCGATTCCATCGGAATATCTTCCAGCAGACAAAGAAATATTTGTGTTGAACGTCAAAGGCGACAGTATGATCAATGCTGGTATTTTAAATGGAGATAAGATTGTAGTACAGCAAGAGAATACAGCAAATAATGGCGATATTATTGTTGCATTGCTGGATGATTCTGCAACTGTAAAAACATTTTATAAAGAAAACGGTCATATTCGTCTGCAGCCAGAAAATGATGCAATGGAACCAATTATTGTAGATGATGTAACCATTCTCGGAAAAGTAATTAGTTTATTCCGTCCAAAAATTTTTTAATTTTAAAAAATCCTTACTTCTACTAGTAGTGAATCTCTCACAATTATCATAAAAATATCGTATTAGAAATAGGTTATTGTAAGAAGAAAACGGCATATACTGTTTTTTAAAAACATTACTGTTAGAAGTAAAGAACGAAGGTGGCAGTTATATTAGAAGTTATTACAACAATGATGGAATATGTTGTTTTGTTTTTTGATCCTATTGCAAAACCAGTCGGCATGATTATTCTTATTTTATTTACGATGGGCTCTGTACTTTATTGTACGGTGTGGATCATAAAAAAATTATGGAAACTATTTGTTGTGACAGCAGCGAGCGTATTTATTATTGTAATTTTATATACAATACTGCCACTAATAACAGGATAACTCATTGATTCATTATAAGATGATACGAAAAAAATTTAATCTCATTCAAAAGATCCTTCCCTTCACTTCCACGCTAAAGAGGCATAAGTGAAGAGAGGGATTTTTCATCAAATAAATCGAACGCTAAGAACGATTTTTAAATAAACAGTATATAACACTTGACAATAGTTATATACTGTTATATACTGTTATGAGTAGGAGGAAAGCTATGAAGATTATAATCAATGGGTCCTCTATGGTGCCTATTTATGAGCAAATTATGGAACAAGTAAAAGCAATGATTCGAACTCATGTCTTAAAAGAAAATGATGTACTTCCATCTGTCCGAACTCTTGCAAAAGAACTGAAAATCAGTGCCCTAACAGTGAAGAAAGCGTATGATGCGCTTGAACAAGAGGGATTTACTGTTACAGTTCATGGAAAGGGTACTTATGTAGCCGCTGCAAACACAGAGCTTTTGATGGAAGAATCTCGCAAAGAGGTGGAAGCTGATTTGGAAATGGCCATCCAAAAAGGCAAAAGATGTGGATTGACTGATACAGAAATCCGACAATTGTTCGACTTAATTATGGAGGGATAGAGATGTTACACGTACAGAACGTAAAAAAAACTTATCAAAATTTCACATTGAACTGTTCTTTTTCTATCCAGCCAGGCTATATCACTGGTCTGGTTGGAGAAAATGGTGCTGGGAAAAGTACGACTTTTAAAGCAATTCTAGGCTTAATTTCCATTGATGCAGGAAAAATTGAACTATTCGGAAAAGACATTCATGATTTTACAAACAAAGATCGAGAACAATTAGGAGTTGTCTTATCCGATTCAGGATTCAGTGGATATTTAATGATAAAAGATATTGTGCCTATTTTACAATCAATGTACCATTCATTTGATAAACAGGCATTTTTACAAGGATGCAGTAAATACCGACTGCCACTTGACAAACAAATACGAAATTTTTCAACTGGAATGAAAGCAAAACTAAAAATTCTTGTGGCAGTATCCCATAATGCCAAATTTTTATTGTTAGATGAACCAACCGCAGGATTAGATGTCACGGCAAGAGAAGATTTATTAGATATGCTGCGAACATATATGGAACAAGATGAGACCCGAACAGTATTAATCAGTTCCCATATTTCCAGTGATTTGGAAAATCTTTGCGATGATATTTATTTAATTCATGATGGTGAAATCATATTGCATGAAGATACCGATTTATTATTAAGCAATTATGGAATTATTAAAACAGATCAAGCCAAGTTCGATACATTGGAAAAACAATATTTACTGCGAAAAAAGAAAGAATCGTATGGGTATGCCTGCCTGACAAACGAAAAGCAATATTATATTGAAAATGCTCCAGATGTTATTGTAGAGAGCAGCGGAATTGACGAAATGATTACTATGATGATTCGAGGTGAACGAGTATGAAAGGATTGTTAATCAAAGATCTTAAGTTAATGAAAAATCAAAAAAAATTTTTTATCACATTTTTTATGATTGCAGTTATATTCTTAATTACGTATGAAAATAAACTATTTGCAGTATCCTATACTACAATGATTTTTACAATTTTTGTTATGAGTACGATCAGCTATGATGAATATGAAAATGGATATCCTTTCTTATTCGTACTTCCGATTCGGCGCTCGGACTATGTAAACTCCAAATATTGTTTTGGACTGCTGTGCTGCCTTGCTGCATGGTTGTTAGCTACTCTGTATACAACAATATACCAGATTACTCAGAAACCCGATGGAAATCTTTTGGAATGGATCGGACAGTGCTGTATGATCATACCATTTTTCCTTCTTTTTCTTGCGTTTTCCATACCAGTTCAATTAAAATTTGGCAATGAAAAAGCAAGAGTCGTTATATTTGGCATCCTAGGTGGCAGTACATTGATTATATATGCAGCATCCAAACTGATAAAGCGAATGAATGTGAATGTATCTGTTATTATCCAATTGGCAGAATCCATTAGTAATCTTGGATTAGTTATCGGCTGCATTGCTGGTTCGATTGTTCTACTTATGATTTCTTATATAATCAGTATTCATATTATGAATAAGAAGCAATTTTAAAAAAATCAAATCAAAAATGCGTTGGGCAATCCGAGCATAAAAAAGTATACAATTAGTAGTCGTTGTACTTTACAGCAGCAAAAAAATATGATATAGTACATGAGTATCCAAATATTTATATTTTTGATGGTTTAAACCACTCTGGAGAGTCTCCGTTTGGAGCGCCGAAGGTGTAACGCAAGAGCTTTTGTTCTTATCTATCTCTCAGGCAAAAGGACAGAGCATCGGACAAATCGAATAGGTTTATAATAAAAATGCAGATGTTCTACTCTTTAGAGAGCTGATAATTTATCAGCTCTCATTTGCGTGTAATAAACTATTACCATTTCTACCGATACATTGGATACAAGTATCTGGTAAAAAACAAATAAGAGGAAAATTACAAATGGAAGCAATATTGGAGCTCATAAACAAGGCAAATAACTTGTTATGGAATACGGTTTTACTCGTATTGCTTTGCGGTACTGGAATTTACTACACGGTTCGGTTAAAGTTTATCCAAGTCAGAAAATTTGGAGAAGCCTGCAAAGTAGTTTTGGTCATTTCAGTTTAAAAGGTGCAAAAGGAAAAAATGGAGAAATGACTCCATTTCAATCCATTGCAACAGCAATCGCAGCACAAGTAGGAACAGGAAACCTTGACGGTGCCGCAACTGCATTATTTGGCGGCGGATCAGGTGCTATCTTTTGGATGTGGGTATCTGCATTTTTTGGAATGGCTACGATTTATGCAGATGCAACATTGGCACAACAGTATAATACTACGGTAGGCGAAGAAGTAACGGGAGGACCGATTATTATATTCATGCCGCATTTACAGGTAAACTTGGAAAAATATTAGCTGGTGCATTTGCAGTATTTATTGTACTGGCACTTGGATTTATGGGAAATATGGTACAGTCCAATTCGATTGGAGCTGCATTTTCAGAAGTATTTCAGGCAAGAGGAATTAATATTCCTCCGATTGCCATTGGTTTGTTATTAGCAGCAGCAGGATTTGTATTTTTAGGGGGGAACGCAGCGGCTTGCCTCTGTCGTGGAAAAAATTGTACCAATTATGGCAGGCGTTTATATTTTAGGAAGTATTATATTAATTACAATGCATATCACAGAAGTACCAAATGCATTAAAGATGATCCTTGTTGGTGCATTCCAGCCAAAAGCAATTGTCGGTGGTGCAACGGGTATTACAGTCAGAGAAGCCATTCGTTATGGTGTTGCGAGAGATCTGTTCTCTAATGAAGCAGGTATGGGTTCTACTCCTCATGCACACGCAAGAGCAAGTGCAGAAAATCCACATAAACAAGGACTAGCAGCGATGATCAGCTATTGTATTAAATTTAACTGTATTTTCTGTATTGACAACAGGTGCAATGAGCAGCGGAAAAGATGGCACTGCATTGACACAGACAGCATTTACCATTGGTTTTGGAAGTTTTGGAGATATTTTTATCGCCATCTGTTTATTATTCTTTGCCTTCTCTACAATTTTAGGATGGCATTTCTTTGGTGAGATTAATGCACGTTACTTATTCGGCAAAAAGGCAGCAAAAGTATACTTTGTCATTGTATTAGTATTTATTATCATTGGTTCTATGTTAAAAGTAGACATTGTGTGGTCACTTGCAGATTTCTTTAATGCATTAATGGTTATTCCAAATGCATTGGCATTGTTAGCATTGAGCGGCACAGTTGTTGCCTTATCAAAGAAATTTGGTGAAAAAAATAATACATATAACATATATATTATATAGTGTATGGGCAAAGAATTAGCGGAAAGGCAGCAGTTAGCGTTGCAGAACCAGAAATAAGAAAGACAAATATTACTGTCAATCCCGGGGAAAAGGAAGAAAGGAAATATTTATATCCAACACTTCGCAAAATGATACTTTAACGAATTGTTAGGGATTTTTTATACTAAATTTCTTATAGATTCCTTATAAATAGCTTATATTTCTAAAATATGGAATTTTTATAAATTGAATGTGATTAACATAAATTTATTATGTAAACTAAAACCTCTTATTAATACAAAAAATTGTTTCATTTCCCGTAATAAAAATATAATAGCGGCAACGACCTTCTTTTTGAAGGAACGTTGCCGCTATTATATTTTTATATGAAGATCAATTTTGAAGCCAATTCTCCCAATTTATTACGTAAGAATCCAATTCATATGCTATAACGGTTCCTGAAATTTCTGGTGTCAAAAAGCTTACCGTTTGATTCAAGTCATCGCTATATACCCTCGTTGTCATCACAGTTTCCCCATTGTTTATAAATATTTCAAGGGAAGATGTATCAGAGAAAATGGTAAACTCTTTTAGCATCGCTACTTCTGCCATTCTTGTTTTTCTTCCGCATCCACTTTTTCCTAAAGAAAGTGTTATAACCTGATCTTGATAAGAAATAGTCACATCATCCCGCAGTTGCAACATTAGATTTTCTGGTTCTTTGTCTATTTGAACTTGCATTTCAAAACAACAATCTTTTGGATTCCATGTTCCAAAATCAGAAATATTGGATTTTCTAGTCGTTTTTCTTAGCGCTTTCATTTCTTCTAATGGCTGCTGTATTAGCTTTCCATTTTGAAATTGTAAAACTCTTGGCATGGTCAATGTGTGAATCCAATCATATGCAGCCGTTGTATCATAGCGATAATCACTGTCTGGTACTGCCATCCAGGCGATCAAAATTCTTCTGCCTTTCTGATCCTCAAATGTCTGCGCTGCATAAAAGTCAAAGCCTTTATCCAGTTCCTCAAATTGTCCTAAGATATACTCTTTTTTTTCTAAATCCAATTGTATTGGAAAATATCCACATTGATAAATATTTTGATATCGATATCCACTTTGGGAAATTCCTTGTGGACATGCTATTAAAATAGTTTGACCATCCAAATCAAACAAATCCGGACACTCCCATAAATATCCAAAGGATTCATTTGGCTGAATTCTGCAAATATACTTCCAATCCATTAGATCTTCAGATTCAAAGACAAGTACACATCCTTTTGAATTTGCATCTCTAGCCCCTTGAACCATATAATATTTTCCATTTTTAGGATAAATCTTTGGATCTCGAACATGTTTTGACATATCGGACGGGTAATCTTGATTTTGCATTATAAGTTGTTTTTCACTTGCTGTTTTTCCATCACGACTCATTACATGTATCGTATTTTGTGCCCTTCCATTCATAATATAATCATAGTCCTGATCCCAATACTTTACATTTCCAGTATAAAAATAATGAATTTCATCTTCTTTTATAAAGGCAGATCCACTATAAACGCCGTCACGATCCCAATCACAGTCAGGAAACAGGAAAGGCTCTTCCTCCTGAAAATGAATCCAGTCATTTGTCGTATAATGCCCCCAAATCTTTGTTCCCCATCCTGCTACAAATGGCGTATAATAAATATGGTAGGTTCCTTGAAACTGACATAATCCATTTGGATCATTTATCCATCCTGTTGGTGGAATAATATGAAAATGCAGCCTGTTTTTATCCTTTTTTACGTTCTCTCTCATACTCTGATGCTTTGGATATTCTTCTAAATAGGTCGCTTTATTCATTTTTACCTCCTAATGCTGTACTTGCTGCGGTTTAAATTCAGGGGTGAGGAAAAGATTCTTTGAAATCTTCTCCTTTCCTGAATCCAACTTTAATCTTTGCTTTTATGAAAGTACTGCAACAATCTCATTACCTTCTGTCGTTCCGGTATAGTCCATTGTAAGATTACGTGCCTCTGCAACACTGGAAAAAATCATCAATACTTCTGTAGAATAACCCTTTTTCTCAATCAGGTCTTTATCAAATGTTACCAAACGATCTCCTTTTGAAATAGTCTGATTTTCTTTTACAAATACATGGAATCCCTCACCATTCAAATTTACAGTATCGATTCCGATATGAAGTAATATTTCAGATCCATCTTCTAATTTTATTCCTAATGCATGACCACTTGGATATACCAGATTAATTGTTCCATTACATGGTGCTTTTACTTCTCCATCCTTTGGCATTACCATAATTCCATCTCCGATGATTTTTTGTGCAAAAGTAGGATCTGATGAATCAGAGATTGGATGAACAACTCCATTTACTGGTGAAACGACCTGGATTGGATCTGTAATAACCGGTTGACTTTTCTCTTCTTGGCTTGCTTGTATACGATTCTCTTCTACTATGGATTCTTCATCATTCTTATTTTGTTTTGATACTTTTCCTAAAAGCATGGTACAAATAAAGCCGATTGCAAGCGCAATAATATGTGCAATAATATAATTGATATATCCATTGTTTTCTGGATTAACAATTGCAATTCCAGGAAGTGCTGTTGTACCAAAACCTAATGCATTTAATTTTGCAAAATATGCATATGCTCCTGCTACTGCACCACCAATACATCCACCAATCAATGGAAAACGATATCTTAAATTAACACCGAAAATTGCTGGTTCACTAATTCCAAACAAAGTTGAACAAAAACTTGGAATACATAATTCTCTTGCTTTTAAATTTTTCCAATTCAGAACCAAATAACCAAGAACAGCACCACCTTGTCCCATCAGTGCAACTGACATCAAAGGATTAATAAAGTTTGTTCCAGTACCAGCAATCAACTGCGCTTCAACTGCGCCAATAATATGATGCAGACCAGTAATAACGACAATCTGCTGTACACCTGCAAATAATGCGTATCCAAACACACCCAGATTATTTGTTCCCCATACTAAACCATTTGTAATGCCATTTGAAAGAATTCTTCCTACAGGACCTACAACTGTGAATAACAGCACAGTAGAAAGAAATACTGTCAACAGCGGAGCCAGTAAAAGCTTAACTACATCCGGAACTTTTTTATTAAAAAAGAGATCCAATTTTGCAACTACAAATCCCATCATTAAGGCAATAATGATACCACCTTGGAAACCAACCAATGCAATATTCATACCAAACAGATGCAATACTTCTGGTTCTATTGTACCAGATCCTACTTGATATGCATTTGCCAAAGAAGAATCCAACATAATCGCACCGACTACCATACCTAAAACTGGATTTCCCCCAAATCGCTTAACAGCCGAATAACACACTGCCATTGGCAAAATTGCAAAAATTCCTGTTGATGCCAAACTTGCTAATTTATTTATCGCATATAAACTATCGTGACTTTTTACTACTTCAAGATTGCCAAGTACTCCTGTAATTCCCATCAATAAAGCGGCTGCTAAGATAGCTGGCATAATTCCAATAAACACATCAGAAAGAGCCTTTATTACTGCTTGCAATGGATTTTGCTTTTGTGCACTCTGTTGTTTTAATTCACCTAAAGACATATTTTGTGTATGTGTATATTCGGCAAATACTTCATAAACATCATTTACTAACCCTGCTCCAAAAATAAGCTGAAGTTGATTTCCAGCAATAAACGCACCCTTTACTTTGTTTATATTTTCCAGCTCTTTCATATCAGCAAGATCATTATCTTGTAATACAATTCGAAGTCGTGTAGCACAATGTGCACTTCCCTGGATATTTTCCATACCACCTACATGAGCTACAATTTGTTTTGTGATTTCCAAATACTCTGTTTTCTTATCCATCCGTTTCTCTCCTATTTGACTTTTTTGATTGATAAAATGGAACCGGTTCCTAAAAATACCTCCTGATTTTTGTATAATTTGCACAAATAGCCAACCACTAGGAGACAGCCGAAATACAGTCCTCCATAGGTTGGCTATTGTAGTTTCATACGATTTTCAATTTTCATTTATATTGTTTTGTTTTTCCTCACCATAACACTACCTCTTTTCATAATCTGATAAGAGTTTGTTTGCAGTTTGCTCACTGGTTTACCATTGATCATCTGAATCATTGTTTCTGCACTGACTTCTCCCCAACCCTTCAAATCAAACCTTACGGTTGTAAGTGAAGGAACAAGAAGTTCACTTGTCTCATAATCCCCAAATCCTGTAACAGAAATTTCTTCTGGAATCTTAATTTTTCTCTGGTAACAACTTTTATATACTCCTTGTGCAATTCGATCTGTTGCACAAATAATCGTATCTGGTCGCTCCTCTCTATCCAATATTTTTGCAATATTTGCAGCCGCATCCTGGTAAAAAAAGCTAGTTTCAACAAATTCCATTGGGGAAATACCATATCGTTTTAATCCATCTATAATTCCCCTTTTTCGTTCCTTTCCAACTGCCGGATCTCGTTCACTGACCCATAATCCGACTACCTTAGAGGCTCCTTGACTGCCGAGGTATTCTCCCATTTCCAGTCCAGCTCCATAATCGTCATTAATTACCGAATTTCCCTCTGGAAATTTCTGCCCAAGAAACAGAATGGGAATATTAGAAGTTTCCACTAAAACCCGATGTTTATCTGTAACACTGGTTGCCAAAACCATAATTCCATCCACATTGATATTTTTTAACCGCTCAATACTGCGAAGTTCTTCGTCAACATCATTTCCGGTATGCATAATCAGAGGTGTGTAGCTTTGACTTTTTAGATAGGCAACAATTACCTCTACCAAATGTGGTGTAGTAACAGAATTAAATCCGGGAACAATCAATCCAATAATTTTACTACTCTTTGCACTTAACCGAGCAAACACATTCGGCTCATAATTATGTTCTTCGATTACTTTTTTTATTTTCTGGCTCGTAGCATCTCTTACACTGCCTCCATTCAGATAACGAGAAACGGTACTTTTCGCTACCCCCGACATCTTTGCAATATCATTGATTGTCAACTTTTTATCCATTATTATCAACCTCTTTTTATTATCCATTGTCTTTTTCCCTAAACCTCCATGCGCATAGCCAAGTACATCACCATAAGGGAAAGTTTTTGAGCGCATTTGGCATCTCTGAATTTATGTCACCGAGTAGGCGGCAAATTTTCATAATAATAATCATTATACCATAAATACCAAAACAGAAAAAGCAGAGATAAAAAAATCAGGTATCATTTGATACCCGATTCAAAGTTTTTAACAAATCATTAACGAAATATGATATGCAGAGGAGAAAGTCCTTCTAAAATTGTCATAACATTATTTTCTTTCTCTTCACTTTCTCCTGCAATTCCTTCTTTTAGATAGATAACCTTCTTTCCCATATCAATTAAATCAAACACTGTCGCTAATACACAACATTCTGCAACTACACCCGTGACAAAAATTCGCTCATAGGAATCAATTTTTCTATACAATTCTTCGTTTTTACAACAAGAATAGGTTGATTTTGAGTAAAAATTAGATTCTGTTAAATAGGGTTTTAATTCTTCTACATAATCATTCATCCAAGAATTATGATTGATTTGTGCATTTACAATATTATAATCCTTCCAGACTCCTTTTGGATAGTGAAATGGCAAATACTTTGTAAAAATAATTTGATTCTTCGGAAATTCGCTGATCTTCTTTTCTATATATTGAATTGCATGTTTGATATTTGGACACGTCCACGGCTGTTCAGGTAAGTACACATTTTGCATATCAATAATCAGCAGTAAATCGTTTTTTCTATTATTTGAATTATAAGATAAGTGATTCATATTTGTTTCCTTACATTATCTAGTTAGAATGTTTCTTCTTTATTCTGTTATCTTATCCATTTTTTGCTTTTCTATCCATTATACCATTCTCCTGCTGCCATTTATAGTGCCGCTGCACCTGTATTTTTCAATTTCTACGATATGATTCAAGTTTTAGATGAGCAGAATCTTGCTATCAAAGAAATTCTTTTGTAGCGTATCCCTGCATTTTCAACAGGAGAACAAGCAGGGTACGCCTCTCCACTGTGAGCAATGTCCGATATAGTGCCTCGCTGTCAACTTCATCTAATAAATCCTCAACAGAATTAAACTCCGCCCTATCATAAATGCGAATTTCTTCAATGATACGTTCTGAAACATCATACTCCCTCAAAATCTTTTCCTCGGCTTCTTTCCAGAGCCGCCATTTTCTTTCTTCCCAACCGTGATTGTACGCCACGTCCTTTACCTCCAATCTGAATTTTTGAAATGTAAAAATCCAGATTGAAAGGCGGGGAGCGACACCCTGCGCCATAAGCAGGCTTATCCTGCCTTCTGACAAAAAGCGACAAAAGAAAAACCACAAATGCTGTCGTACCTTTACGGTTATAGGGGGTTACACTTCTATTTTGTAGATATTTGACATCTGGTTTGAGGGTAAAAGAGTACCCTGCACAAAAGAGGATTTTTTTAACAGGCTGTCCTCGTTAATCCATGATACTATGTATGTAAATATCCGCTTTAACGGGCGGCAGAATGGGGTAGGCTTGCGCCCACAAAAAATCCCTCCAAACCTTAAAACGGGTTTAGAGGGCGATAATTCTGTTCGAGCATGATGGAGCAACCCACCAAAGTACCATTTTTTTATTTGGTGGGTTTTATTCCTTAATCTATGATTCGTCATCACTTTCTTTATTTATGTCTTTTATTATGTTTTGATACTCTTTACTTCCCTGTAAGAACTCCATAGCATCATCCTCGCACATTGATTGAATAATAGCTTTACGCATTTTAGTTCCAAATCCCTTTTCTATTTCTTTGGTCTTAATATGTCGATATAAAGGACTACTATTTATATCCCATTTATGAGTAAGTGCTTTCAACATTGGAATAAGAACTTTCAAACATTTTACCCGATTTTTACAAATAGAATAAAGCTGAAAATGAGCCGTATAAAAATTGTATTCCCATAAATCAAAGAGCTTTGCACTCTTTTGAGAAACATCTGCAATATATTCTGCGTCCTCCATTCGTTTTTCTTTTAATGCAATTTCCATTAAAGCCATTAGTATAGTTTGAATTTCGTTTGCTGAAGATAACAATTTTTCTTCTTCTATTTTTCCAGCTTGTTCAAATTTTCCATAAGCCATTAACAAATTTACTTGAAGCTGTTTTTTATCAACAGGTGATTTTTCTGGCAATGTCTTCAATAACTCTTGTGCTTTATCATAGTCTTTTCTTGCCATATATTTTGAAATCAATACAGACTGTGCTTGATTTCTGGAATTATTGTCTGTACTACATGAGACACGCTCATATAAGGCCTCGATGGCAGTTTGATAATCTTCAACGGATTTTTTGTTATTTAACATTACAGAACCGTCTAAAAATAATGCCACATTTAATATCAAAAGATAACAATTTGGATATTCTTTTATTTTTTCCATTGCAATATCATATGCTTTTTCAAATCCATCGGTATCTATTGTTTTTGATAAATAGTTTACGAACAGAGCAATTTCTGTTTCTGTTAATTCCTCTTTAAATGAGAGTAAAGTATTCAAATCTGTATCCAATAATCTCGCCAAAGCTGGAAGCAGAGTTATATCTGGATATGATGATCCCGTTTCCCTTAGTTAAAGATATTGTTGGGTATCTCAAGATGTGTCATTCGATTTTGCCGATAAAGCGGTAGAAGATTTCCACTTCCTGTTCCCGGCTTCCGTCCTCACTTTTGACCGCTTCATGGACAAGGATTTTTT
>JALFSR010000019.1 GCA_022778745.1 Clostridiales bacterium | reverse complement strand
TGTGGTATGTGTAGAAAGTCTGAATATGCGGTCTATGTCCAATAAGGGCTTTGGTAATGGTAAAGCTACTTTGGACAACGGATACGGATTGTTTCTCAATATACTGGAATACAAACTTGCAGACCGTGGCAAATATTTTGTTAAAGTAGACAAGTGGTTTCCGTCAAGTCAAATCTGTCATTGTTGCGGAACCATTCATCCTGAGAGGAAAGATTTGTCTATCCGTACAATGCGATGCGATTGTGGTCTAACAATGAGTCGTGACCAAAACGCTGCGATAAACATAAAAAATGAAGGTTTACATATACTGAAATTTTCGTAAATATCCATATGGTAGGGATGGAATTAGCCCGAACTTAACGCTTGTGGACACTGTGTAAGACGTATGGTAGCCGTATATGGTAGCCTACGCAGTAGTGGTTGAAGCAAGAAGCTCGGTAATTTGTTGCCGAGTAGTTCACATGAACCGTAAAGAAAAAGTAAAAGATACAAAAAATGTATTATCGAAATGCCGCGTAAAACTCCATTCGACGGAGTCGATGGGAATATAAGCGGCGGTCGGAGTTAACTCTGGCTCTTTTTCTTTGAATATTTTCCTGTTTTTTCGTATTTCCTTTTGTGATCGTCTGTTCTCTGGCTGTTGATGTAATAGAGATGCAAGCATAAATTGCATACGAAAGGAGAAACAGAATGCATACGATAACGGTGACAATCAAACAAAGCCATCCGTCAATATCCTATCTGGAACAAAAGATGACCGGTTCCCGTGCCGTGCACAACTCTGCCAACTTTCTGATCCGTAATGGATACACGGCACTTGGCAAAAAGCCCTATGCGCGTACCAGAAACGAACGCTGCATTCTGGTTAAGGTCGGGATGTGCCTGCACCTTGCCAACCAGAAAAAGTACGAAGCCTATCAGAAGAGGAGAATGAGAGTTTAATATGACAATAGAAGAGAAATATATGAAAGAAGCCTTAAAGCAGGCGAAGAAAGCATATCGAATGGGTGAGACGCCGATAGGATGTGTTATTGTATATGAGGATCAGATTATTGCAAGAGGATATAATCGCAGAAATACAGAGAAAAGTGTATTGGCACATGCAGAGATTGCGGCAATCAAGAAAGCAGCAAAGAAAATGGGAGACTGGCGGCTGGAAGGTTGTACGATGTATGTGACGCTTGAGCCGTGTCAAATGTGTGCGGGGGCGATTGTCCAGTCTCGCATGACAAATGTTGTAATTGGCTGTATGAATCCAAAGGCGGGATGTGCAGGGTCAGTATTAAATTTGCTTGAAATGCAGCAGTTTAATCATCAGGTTCATGTTGTACGTGGTATAATGGAGGAAGAATGCAGTACATTGATGTCATCCTTTTTTCGGGAATTGAGAGAAAAGAAAAAACAGCAAAAATTGTAGTTGACAAATACTCAGGTGATCTGTATAATGTAATTTGCGCAGCCGGGGAGTTAGCGGTGTCCTGTACCCGCAATCCGCTATAGCGGGGGTCATATTCCGGCTGAGGGTGTCAAATTTGCAGAGCTGCCCTTTATAAGTGGCGTTGAAGCCTGGGTCTTACGCAACAGGATTCTGTGAACCGTGTCAGGTCAGGAATGGAGCAGCACTAAGCAGAACCCCCTGTGTGCCGTGAGGGTGCCTGGGCCGAGTTAACTGTAAAGGTAACGTCTGTGAATTGCATTCGAAGTCGGAATGCGCATAAAACAAATCAAATGATGAAAGAAAAAGTAACATCGGTATGTGCCGGTGTTTTTTTTGTATTAAAGCCTCTGCAAAGTGAAAGCTTCGAGGATTCTTGAGAAGTCTGCCATATTAAAACAGTACCATTTGCAGAAATATCAATTGTTTTGTTCAGGAACACCGCAGGAAATTGTTGCAATCATTACATATTTTGGGTATAATAAAGGTGCTGAATGGATCCGAAATTCACAATCCTCGGCAATGGAGTCATTCATGTTATCTGGATTTTCAGATGGTAAAACCGCCTCAATGAGAGGACTTTAAAAGGATAGGACGTGGTATTAATGAAAAGAATTGGAATGTTAACAAGTGGTGGGGACTGCCAGAGCTTAAACGCTACGATGAGAGGTGTAGCGAAGACGTTGTATAATTTATTAGATGATGTGGAGATCATCGGTTTTGACGAAGGATACCGTGGATTAATTTACAATGATTACCGTATTATGAAGCCTAAAGATTTCAGCGGAATTTTGACAGAAGGTGGAACGATTCTTGGAACAAGCAGACAGCCATTTAAACTAATGCGTGTTCCAGACGAGAATGGACTTGATAAAGTAGAAGCGATGAAGAAGACATATAATCGTTTAAAATTAGACTGTCTTGTTGTTCTGGGAGGTAATGGAAGCCAGAAGACAGCGAATTTATTGAGTCAGGAAGGATTGAATGTAATTGGACTTCCAAAGACAATTGATAATGACCTTTGGGGAACAGATATGACTTTTGGATTCCAGAGTGCAGTTAATCTTGCTACAAATGTAATTGACTGTATTCATACGACAGCAGCTTCTCATGGACGTGTATTTATTGTGGAAGTTATGGGTCATAAAGTTGGATGGCTGACATTACATGCTGGTATTGCTGGCGGAGCAGATATCATTTTAATTCCAGAAATTCCTTATGATATTCATTCTGTTTCTGAAGCAATTAAAAAGCGTGCAAAGAGTGGAAAGCGATTCTCCATTATTGCAGTTGCAGAAGGAGCAATATCAAAGGAAGAGGCTGCACTGTCAAAGAAAGAATATAAGAAGAGATTAGAAGCAAGAAAGGAAAAATATCCTTCTGTTTCTTATGAGATCGGTGCACAGATTCAGGAAATGACAGGACAAGAGATTCGTGTTACAGTACCTGGACATATGCAAAGAGGTGGCAGTCCATGTCCATACGACCGTGTGCTTTCTACACGTCTTGGAGCCGCTGCCGGCAATATGATTATCAATAACGAGTTTGGATATCTTGTAGGTATCAAGAATAATGAAATTACAAAAGTATCATTGGCAGACGTTGCTGGAAAGCTCAAGATGGTATCACCAGATGATAAAATTATTCAGGAAGCAAAATCAGTTGGAATTAGCTTCGGTGATTAATTACTAATCAGGTATATGAAGGGAAAGCGGAGATGTGGAATTCGCTTTGCTGTTTCTTTATGAACGCAGATTAAAGCTTGCGGTTATAGAGATTATTATGAATGAAACAGGAGAGATTATGGCTTATACGGCATTATATCGGAAATGGCGTCCTTCCCGTTTTGAAGATGTGAAAGGGCAGGACCCCATTGTAAGAACATTAAAAAATCAAATTACATCGGGGCGTATCGGTCATGCCTATCTTTTCTGTGGAACAAGAGGAACTGGCAAGACGACGATTGCGAAAATATTTGCAAGAGCTGTAAACTGCGAGCATCCTATTAACGGCAGTCCGTGCAATCAGTGTGCGGCCTGCCGCTCTATTGCATCAGGAGCCTCGATGAATGTGGTGGAGATTGATGCGGCATCAAATAATGGTGTCGATAATATTCGTGAGATTCGCGATGAAGTAAAATATTCTCCGACAGAGGGCAATTATAGAGTCTATATTATTGATGAAGTGCATATGCTTTCCGCAGGAGCATTTAATGCATTGTTAAAGACATTAGAAGAGCCTCCGTCCTATGTCATTTTTATTTTGGCTACGACAGAAGTTCATAAGATACCGATTACAGTACTTTCTAGATGTCAGAGATATGATTTTAGAAGAATTAGTAATGCAGTAATTGCAGAACAAATTATATTTTTATTAAAAGAAGAAAATGTAGAAGCAGAAGAAGCGGCAGTGCGTTATGTAGCAAAGGCGGCGGATGGGTCGATGCGTGATGCACTGAGTTTATTAGAACAATGCATTTCATTTTATTATGGGCAAAAACTGACCTATGATAATGTATTGGATGTGCTTGGTGCAGTAGATACAGGAGTATTCAGCGATCTGCTTCGTGGGATACTTGCAAAAGATGTGACTGGATGCATTCAGCTAATGGATAAGGTTATGTCACAAGGACGTGATTTAGGACAGTTTGTCACAGATTTCACATGGTATATGAGAAATTTACTGCTCGTACAGACATCAGAACATGCAGAGGATGCACTGGATATGTCATCAGAGAGTTTACGTTCACTAAAAGAAGAAGCAGAGATGATTGACATTGATACTCTAATGCGTTATATTCGAGTATGTTCGGAGTTATCCAGCAATATTCGATATGCATCATCAAAGCGTGTATTAGTGGAGATGGCGTTGATTAGGCTGATGAAGCCAGCAATGGAGAGTGATTTGGAGAGTCTGAAAGAACGGATTCGAGAGTTAGAAGAACGTTTTGAAAATGGCATTGTTGTGAATAGCAGAAAGCAAGATGCTGCATCAGTGACAACACGTCAGGAGTCAAAAATACAGCCACACGAGACAGTCGTGGTTGAATTGACCGAGGCACAATACGAAGATTATAAACAGCTGAATACCGACTGGAATAAAATTATTGGACAGCAAAGTAAGTTAGTTGGCAGTCTTTTAAGAGGTACGAGGCTGAGTTATGATAAAACAAAAGGGCTGTGCATTTTGTTTACCGATGCGTTTGCTGAAAAAATGATGAATGAACAGGGACGTATGGAAGCATTTTGTCAGTGGCTGGAA
Organism: Clostridiales bacterium; assembly: GCA_022778745.1. Classification (GTDB taxonomy): domain Bacteria; phylum Bacillota; class Clostridia; order Lachnospirales; family Lachnospiraceae; genus Fimimorpha. The sequence goes on along the minus strand of JALFSR010000019.1, from coordinate 7,901 downwards.
CAAACGTATCAAAAGACGTTTGTGGTAAGCACAAAATATATGGATTCCTCGCAGGCACAGCCGCAGATTGTTCGAGGAAACCGAATTCCTGGTATTGAGATGGATATTGGGATAGAAGAATAGAAATAAGATTGAGGAGGCATGAAAAATGGCAAAAAGAGGTGGATTTCCTGGAGGAATGCCAGGTAATATGACGAATCTGATGAAGCAGGCACAGAGAATGCAAAAGCAGATGGAAGAAAAACAGAAAGAATTAGAAGAAAAGACATTTACAGCGACAGCAGGTGGAAATGCAGTTTCTGTCACAGTAAGTGGAAAAAGAGAAGTGTTAGAAGTAACATTATCTGAGGAAGTTGTTGATCCAGATGATATTGAGATGCTTCAAGATTTAATTGTAGCCGCTACAAATGAAGCACTGCGCCAAGTAGATGAGGCTTCCAGTGCAAATGTGTCTAGTTTGGCTGGTGGTCTTGGCGGTATGGGCGGAGGCTTCCCATTCTAATGGATTATTATAGTAGTCAAATTACAAAACTAATTGAGGAATTATCAAGACTTCCTGGAATTGGTGCAAAGTCTGCGCAGCGTCTTGCATTTCATATGATTCATATGCCACAAGATCAAGTGGAACGACTGGCGCAGGCGATTGTGGATGCAAAGAGAAATGTGCGGTACTGCAAAGAGTGCTGCACATTGACGGATCAAGAGATTTGTCCGATTTGCAGCAGTGATAAACGAGACCATTCTACAATTATGGTAGTAGAAACAACAAGAGATTTAGCAGCATATGAGAAGACGGGAAAGTATGATGGCGTTTATCATGTATTGCATGGAGCGATTTCGCCTATGCTTGGAATCGGACCGGCAGATATTCGGCTGAAAGAATTGATGCAGCGTCTGCAAGGAGAAGTAAAGGAAGTAATTATTGCGACAAATTCCAGTCTGGAAGGTGAGACAACAGCAATGTATATTAGTAAATTGATCAAACCGACGGGGATTAAAGTGACTAGAATTGCGAGTGGAGTACCGGTTGGAGGAGATTTGGAATATATTGATGAAGTGACATTGCTGCGTGCGCTGGAGGGGCGGGTTACATTGTAAATAGAGAACATTGAGGTGACGACATGAGTAGGGATGAGAAAAGGGTCAGTCTTGTTGACAGCTATTTAGATCATCATGTCAAAACAGAAGAAGAACGACGGGCAATTTTAGAGCAGATTCGTCAGAATACAGTTGAGCTGCAGGATGAGTTTCATGCACTGCAGCAGCCAGAATATTCTTCTTCTGCTGCCATTGAAAAAGCGAGACAGGTTATTGAACAGCATGTGCAGGTGTATAGTCAGGAACTGTCAGAACGCTTGCGCAGTGTAGAGAGAGAGAATGTTGATTATTTGGTGCATCCTGGTGTCAATGTAACAAAAATGCGTATGAATCCGACGTATTTGGATGGAATCTGGCATTTCGTTGTGGCAAGTGAAGATATGGAACTTGGCACTGGTTTTGCACTTGACATGCTTCAGGAGATCAATAAAGATGGAATGACAAGACCAGATGAAATAGTAGAAATGGATGGAACCGAATGGAATTCGATTCGCGTTATTGAAGAATTCGACCGATTGCTTGGAAAGACAATTTTAATTCGTAATGTCGGATTAATGAGTGCAAGAAATCTGCGAGAATTTGAGATTATTTTAGACCGCAATGACAGAAGTCTTTTGATCATATTTATTGATACAATTGAGCATTTAAGTTGGATTTTTTCCAGACATCGTCGTTTTTTAGAGGCATTCAGTGCACAGTTTACTGCAAAGAGTTATACTGAAAAAGAACTGCTGGAGTATGCAGTGAATTATTTAGATGAAAGAGATTTTGCATTAGAAGAAGGTGCAAAAGGACGGCTTTACCGGGAGATACGAAGAATACCGCTTGTAACAGCTGATGGTCAAAAGAAAAAACTTGCAGCACGATTAGAAGTGCTGATGGAACATGCACAAAATCGGCCGATCGCAACACGGTTAAAGACATTTTTTGCTGCAAAGATGGATTCCGAAGGCAGGGTATTAATTCGTATTGAGGATTTTGAAAACAGATAGGCATAACAAGAAGTTCGATTCTAATACGAAGCCATCAAACTGGGAGTTTGTTCAGCACTATTTGATGGGATGAAAGAGCAGCATGAAAATTAAACAACTATGAATAGAAAAGGAGAAACGATTGATTAATTGGCTTACAATAGCAGTAATTGCGATTTTACTGTTAGAATTATTGATTGGGTGGAACAAAGGACTTGTGCGAATGGTATTTTCATTTGCAATATCAATCATAACATTAGTAATCATATGGATTGGAAGTCCTTATGTGGAAGAGTATGTAAAAGAAAATACACACGTTTATGAGAAGATAGAAGAGAACGTTACTGCATTTGTGCAGACGAATCTGCAGCAAAACGTATCAGAGATAACAAAAACGCAGGAAGAATCTATCATTGGAGAACTTCCTCTCCCAACATTTATTCAGAACATATTGATAAAAAATAATGCCGCAGATCAATTTGTTACAACACAGACTAACGGATTGGCCGCTTCTATTTCACGTTCCTTGACAGATATTGTATTTCGCATATTAATTTATACTGCAATGTTTGTAGTGATTTCTCTTATTTTGAGAATTGGATTATTAATTTTAGATATTGTAACGAAACTGCCAGGTATTCATCTTGCCAATGCAGTTGGAGGGGCAGCATTTGGATTTGTGAATGCATTAATTTTTATATGGATCTTATGCATGATTGTGACCGTAATGGCGTCAACACAATTTGGAATGAATACATTGGCGATGATAAAGGAAAGTCCGTTTTTAAGTTTTATTTATAATAATAATTTATTGCTGCAGTTCATTGTGGCAGTATTATGATAATTTGACACTCACCACAGCTAAACTTAAAAGCTTTATAAGTTTATTAGTAGACAAGAAGAGGGAGCTGTCGCAATAAAAATGAATCCTGTAAGATATAGTCAATTGGCACTGCTATATCTTGTTTGGTTTCAGATTAATGCGGCAGCTCCCTCTAAAAATTATTTAGATTCGCGGATGCGAATGCGTCGTTCAATATACGAAACAATCTCATCAACTGTTTCGTCGATGCCGAGTACACCACTGTCAAGGGACAGATGATAGCCATCTGCTTTGTCCCAGGAAGACTTTGTATAGTATTCGAAAAATGTTCTGCGTCCTCGGTCAACTTCTTCAATTCGTTCATTTGCTCTCTGTTTGGACAATCCTTCTACCTGCATGACACGGTCTAAGCGGAACTGCTTGTCTGCATGAACAAAGATACTGATTAAGTCGGGATCATCTCTAAAAATATAATTACTGCAGCGTCCTACGATTACGCATGATTTATCATTGCATAATGCACGAATCTGTTCAAATGGAATTCTACCAATACCATTTTTAAAATTGTTCATAGCAATTGCATAAAGAAGACTATTTACAGGAAGTTCTTCATAAAATGACTGAACTTCTTCATAATTTGTGGTATGTTTTGCAATATCCATAAGTTCATCACGACCATAAAAGGCGATATTCAGACGTCGAGCAAGCTTTTGACCGATTTCACGTCCTCCGCTGCCATATTCACGCCCAATTGTAATTAGTAATCTGCTCATTCCATTTCCTCCTCTGGATAATAAGATATATATGAATGACGAATCGATCATTTGTTACTTATAGTATAAACGAAATTTTGAATTTGTGCAATTAGTTTATACAATTTCTTATAGAAAACCTGCAAAAAATGGAGCACCAATGACTGTGATCAGACCAGCAACGGCAATGGAGAGGCTGCTCATTGCACCTTCCACAGGGCCAAGTTCCATCGCTTTTGCAGTACCAATTGCATGAGCAGATGTGCCAAGTGCAAGACCTTTGGCGATTGGTTCTTTAATATGAAAGAGACGAAAAATGGTATCGGCGATTACATTGCCAAGAATTCCAGTAATAATAATGACAGCAACGGTGATTGTCACGATGCCGCCTAATTCTTCAGACACTCCCATACCAATGGCAGTTGTGATTGATTTTGGAAGTAATGTAACATATTGTTCGTGAGAAAATTGAAATAGCTTTGCGAGAAGAAAAACGCTGACAAAACTGCTGAGCGTTCCGGATAATATGCCCGCAATAACTGCTTTAATGTTTTTCTTTAATAAATTGAGCTGTTCATACAGTGGAATAGCAAGGCAAACTGTTGCAGGAGTGAGCAAATAGCTGATATACTGTCCGCCTGCGTTGTATGTGTCATAATCAATATCAAATACGATCAGCACGATCATTACGGAAATGACTCCGATGAGGAGCGGATTAAAAATTGCCATCTGAAACTTTTTCTTTAAAATTAATCCAAGTTCATATCCAAGCAAACTAATTACTGCTCCAAAAAATAAAAATTGAGACAAAAATTCGTTCATCGCTTTTCTTCCTTCTTTCCTTTTTGAATTATGATTTGAGCTACCTGTCCTGTCACAGTCATAACAATGATTGTCGTCAGCAATGTAATTAAGATGACAGGAATACAAATTGGTTTTAATACATTCCATGAATTTAATAATCCAACACCAGCAGGAATGAACATAACAGGCATAATCTCAATAAGGAAAGCAGAAGTTTCGCGTACTTGGTCCAGTTTAATAACATGAAACTGAAGAGCGGCAAGCATGAGAACAAGACCATACACACTGGCTGGGATTGGAAAAGGAAGCAGTAACTTTAGCCCTTCTCCGAGAAAAGAAACAAAAAGAATAATACTAAATTGCTGAATAAATTTCATAAATTTTGTCAAGCTGCGAAAATCCACTATTTTGCAATTGCGGAAAGGGCAGCCAACCTCCCTTCTATTGTCAATTGTATACATGTATATCCCAAGTATAAGAGTCAAAAACAAAAATGTCAATATAAGATTTAAGAGTTGGAAAGAAAGCATGACGAAAAATTAGGATTTAACGGAATATCCTCGTGACAATAAGCATTGGAATGATAAATTAGGAACTGTCTTGTCAGGAAAAAACATGATTAATTGTATACACAATAATATGAATATCCAGACTTTAATATTTTTAAAAAAATTTCAAAAAAGTACTTGCATTTTTCTTTAAGATCGAATATAATATATGAGTGTGATGGTCATGGCGTCTTAGCCAAGTGGTAAGGCACGGGTCTGCAACACCCTTATCGCCGGTTCAAATCCGGCAGACGCCTCTTTCAAACCTCAGAAATTTATATTTCTGAGGTTTTTTTTGATTATATAAAGTAAAATGTATGCATGGTTTCATCTTAATGTGACAGCTCTAAAATACTTCCAAATGATGTAGTAAGATATATTTGGGAATAGAATTGATTTAATTTTGTGAAAATAAGAAATTTTGTTTGCATAAATAAACTCCACCGAGCAAAATGGAAGCATCCATCCGTTCACTCGAGACGAGTTTGCAGTATGGTTTCATAAAATTTTGCAGCCGTTGTGTAATTCGTTCAGTCAGTTGCGGAAAATAGGAAGTAAATACACTGTTTATCACGATAATTTCTGGATTAAATAGTACAAGCAGATTGTTGATTCCAACAGTCATATAGTGAATAAATCGTTCTACGATAATATCGGCTTCTGTGTCATGGTCTTGATAAAGCCGTACAAACTGTGCAGGTGTAATCGAATCTAACTGTTTTAATGAAGCAAGTTCTTTTAATAAGATTCGTTCAGATGCATATTGTTCGAGGCATCCATGATTACCACATGGGCATTGTCTTCCATTAATCTCAATAATGGAATGTCCAAATTCTCCTGCATATCCATTTTGACCAGAGATAAGCTGATTATTCATAATAATCCCAATACCGATACCAGAATGAACACTAATATGAATCATATTTTTTGTATGGTGGCAGTATGCCCATTCACCAAGTGCCGAAAGGTTTGCCTCATTTTCCAATATGACAGGCACATGAAAGATATGTTCCATTTCAGATGCAAAGTCAATTGCCTGATAAGGTTCATATGGAAGGAAGTGTATGATATTATCCAGTACAATGCCATGAATGGCGATGCATATGCCAATCAAATCAAAGGGAATGCTTTATAAAACAGAAAATCCATTTGCATAATAAGAGATCTCTCACTTAATATACAGCGAAGTCAGTTGTATCCATGACGAAACAGCGAGGCGGATTGTGAACATCTGCTTTCCTTACAAGCCAGCTTGAAATGCTTGCATTTTTGCTTAACTTGTAATATGATAAGAGTTATGAGAATACATAGAGGAGGATAGTTATGAGACATTGGTTTAAAAAATCATTGTTGCTTGTAAGTATGTGTCTGCTGTTTGGATTAATTGGATGCAGTCAAGATACGAGTCAGTCAAATGGTGATGACAGTCGGGTACAGACGGAGACGAAGAAAAAGAAAAAAAAAGAGACAACAACGGAAGTACCTACAGAAGAATGGGGAATTATTGCTATTCCAGAGCGATATTATTATGTAAATTCAAACAGTGTAGTGAATGTGCAAAACGGGCCAGTAGATGAAGCGACAGTACTTGGTACATTATATAATGGAGAAAAAGTACTCGTGACAGGATATGTAGGCGACTGGTATCGTATTATTTTTAGCGGAAGTGTATGTTATGTAAATAATGAACATATACAGGCAGATCCTCCAAATGAATCAGAAACAGTTGATTTGAATGCAAAGAAAACAGATCCGCCAAGAGAGGCACAGGTAGCGGAAAACACAACGGAGAAAGAAGATCATTCTCAAAAGGAAGTAAAACAAACGACAATCGCAGCAGAACAGCCGGCGCAGGAATCAACGCCTGCTCAAAAGCGAAGAATTATATGCATTGATGCAGGACATCAGAAGGAAGGTATTAGTGAGCAAGAACCAAATGGTCCAGGGTCTTCGGAGATGAAAGCAAAATTAGCGACTGGAACACAGGGTGTTGTGACAGGTGTGCCAGAACATGTTGTTAATTTACAAGTTGCCATGCTGCTTAAGAGCGAATTGCTGGCACGAGGTTATGAAGTAGTTATGATACGTGAGACGGATGATTGCCCAAAGAGCAACGCAGAACGTGCTCAGATTGCAAATGAAAGCGGTGCAGAATTATTTATCCGTATTCATGCAAATGGTTCTGATGATTCGACTGTTCATGGTGTTGTTACATTTGCCCCATCGACAGGCAATAAATATGTCGCAGGCATTGCAGAACAGTGTAACCGGCTTTCTCAATTAGTGACGGATCATATCGCAGAACGTACAAAGGCAAAAAATTTAGGTGTACAACAGACCGATACGATGACTGGTATTAATTGGTGTAAAATTCCAGTTACAATTGTGGAGATGGGATTTATGACAAATCCAGAAGAAGACAGAAATTTATCTGATTCCTCTTATCAAAAGCGAATTGTACGAGGAATCGCAGATGGAATTGATGCGTATTATAATTAGAAAAGAATGGGATGTTTATGCCAGATGGGGATGAAAAAGCCCCACCTGGCATACAGGGAAATTAGTTTATGAGGAAGCGGTGAAGCGGATTGTGAATATCCGCTTTATGTGGAGAATTGTGTATTCTGTATGATACAAACAAAATTAAAAAAAATAAAAAAAAGCTTGCAATTTGAAAATTAATGTGGTATAATAAACTCTGTAGTTGAGATGAGCGCGATTAGCTCAGTTGGTAGAGCACCTGACTCTTAATCAGGGTGTCCAGGGTTCGAGCCCCTGATCGCGCATCAAAAGCACTGTCTCTATAAAGAGACAGTGCTTTTTTGTATGTGCGCCTAGCGGCGCACGTTTCTAACGGGTCAAAGTCCCGAATCCGCCCGGTAGTGGGAAGGATATAGCCGAAAGC
>JALFSR010000017.1 GCA_022778745.1 Clostridiales bacterium | reverse complement strand
CCAGAAAAGCATTTCAGAAGGCATTCTGTTAGGAAAAAGAAATAGTCTAACAGGGCTTATTTGTGATACAAAAATTAGAATATCATTATTGAGAAAAATAAAGTGATAAATTGCCAACGAACACTTGACACAAACTTTTTTCAAAAAACTATTGACAATCCATTTTTATTGTGATATTATAAACGAGCATTAAGCAAATAATGATTTGGCTCGTTGGTCAAGCGGTTAAGACGTCGCCCTCTCACGGCGAAAACAGGGGTTCGATTCCCCTACGAGCTGTTGCGCATAATCAAGGTAATTTTCACCTTGATTATTTTTTTATGCTATATGTTGAGCAGATCTGCTTGCCCAAATATGAACGCGCAAGTCAATTTTCTTGATGAACCCCACTTCATCAAACGGTATTTTAACTACAATTATATTTTGCTAATTGGCGTGCGATGGCAGCTGAAAATACAATCATTTTTGCTTGCCCTTCACGTAAATGAAAGAAAAGGTGTTTTTATGAATATTTATGATATTTCTCAAAAAGCCGGCGTTTCCATTGCTACTGTGTCCCGCGTCTTAAACGGCAGTAACCGTGTCAGTGAAAAGACTCGTCAAAAAGTATTGTCTGTTATGAATGAGACTGGATATACCCCGAACATATTTGCCAAAGGATTAAGTTCAAACTCGATGCAAACAATTGGTATTTTATGCGCCAATGTCTCTGACCCCTATCTTGCAAATGGCGTTTATTATACAGAACGAATGCTTCGTCAGTTTGGCTACAACAGCCTATTATCTTGTACTGGACATGAATTAAAAAACAAGCAGCAGGCACTTAGTATGCTTCTGAAGAAACGAATTGATGCCGTTGTTATGGTTGGATCACATTACATAGAATCAGCTGCACAAGATCGTCAGTATATTCAAGAAGCTGCCAAACAAATCCCTGTCATTATTTTTAATGGCTTTATCGAACATGACAATATTTATTGCTCATTTTCGCAAGATCGAAAAGCTATATTTGATGCAGCAGAATATTTACTTTCACAAAATCGCAGACGGTTACTTTTTCTTTATACGATGTTGTCCTATAGCGGTCATGAAAAATTATCTGGTTTTCAGGAAGCACTGCAGGCACATGGATATTCCAAAAGAGAAATCGCCGCTCTGCAATGTCCTGTTTCTGTTATGGAGACATTAGAATTTTTAGAATCTCTCTATCCAGATAATTTCCCATTTGATGGAATTATTACATCTGAAGATTCTGTTGCAATCGGAGCATTAAAATTTGCCCAAAGTCGAGGAATTGTCATCCCTGATGAATTAGAAATTATTGGATATAACAATTCTCAGTTATGCGTCTGCTGTACACCAGAATTAACTTCTATTGACAATCACTTAGCAAGTATGTGTGAAAATGGCGTACAAAACTTAATCCGTGTCTTAAAACATGAGCCAATCTGTGCTTCTGTTTCCATTCCATGTGATTTAGTTTTTCGTGGAACAACAAAATAGTAGCAAAACAAAGCAGCCAAGACCCCTCTTTGACTGCTTTGTTTTATACCAAATGGATTTATTGATAGAACTCGGACATGAATTCCCAAATATAAGCTCTTACATTTTTATATGTAAATTTCGCTATACCCCACTTATATATCACGCTTCCATCGCTATGTAAGCTCTTACATTTTCTGATTTTATTATAGTCTTTCCCCATTTATAAGTCAACCAGCACTTTACACAAATTTTCTTTATTTTTTTATACAATATCTATTAATTTTCAATTTAGGTATAATCAAAGACACCGATGGCATTTTTAAAACTGCTATACTTTCTCTTATCTCTATGTTATAATAATAAAAGAAAAATATCCTTTGACCCCATCATCTTTATAATGAACTATGAAAACGATAACACAAGCAGCACAGACATTTTCACCCTGCCTATTAAACTGCTGCTTCAATATTCATGAAAGGATTTTATTATGGAAAGTATTGCACAGATCAAAAAAAAATTAGAGGAAACTTCCCTAAAAGATCTTTTTTATACAATAGACCAATACAAAACAGATGAACGAAAAGGAGTTCAAAAATTATTACTTCAATACGAAAAAAAATGGAATTCCTATCAGAAGGAATTAGAGCGAATTTCTCAGATGTGGATGTTTGAGCGACAACATCCCGACTGTACTGCAATATGTGGAATTGACGAGGCGGGAAGAGGTCCGCTAGCAGGTCCTGTTGTTGCAGCAGCCGTGATACTGCCGTCGAACTGTGATCTCTTCTACGTAAATGATTCAAAACAATTATCTGCTAAGAAAAGAGAACTTCTTTTTGAAGAAATTCAAAAAAAAGCAGTGAGTGTCGGCGTCGGAATCGTAAGTGCTGAACGTATTGACGAGATTAATATTTTACAGGCAACGTATGAGGCAATGCGCATGGCAGTCTCAAACCTCTGTATAACACCTGACTTACTTTTAAATGATGCGGTTACAATTCCACAAATACCAATTCATCAGATTCCTATTATTAAAGGAGATGCAAAAAGTATTTCTATTGCAGCAGCAAGCATTATCGCAAAAGTGACAAGAGATCGCATGATGCTGGATTATCACGAATTATTCCCGGAATATGACTTTGCTTCTAATAAAGGCTATGGAAGTGCTGCACATATTCAATCTTTAAAGCAACTCGGTCCATGTCCGATTCATCGAAGAACATTTATTAAAAATTTTTGTGAAATATAGAAAAATACATGATAGGAAAATACAATGGGACAAAATAATCGAGAGATCGGTGGTTATTATGAGACAAGGGCAGCTGAATTTTTAATTCAGCACGGATATGAAATTTTGCAATTCAACTATCGTACACGGTTTGGTGAGATTGATCTGATTGCAAAAGATGGTGCTTATCTTGTATTTATAGAAGTTAAGTATCGTTCTAATTGTAAGATGGGATTTCCAGAAGAAGCAGTCAATCAGCAAAAACAAGCAAAAATTTTTCGATGTGCACAAGTTTATTTTATGGAACATCATCTTTCTGAACTAACGCCATGTCGCTTTGATGTAGTAACTGTTTTTAAAGATAAAATAAATTTGTGGAGAAATGCATTTGGAGGAATATAGATGATTGAAATAAAACGAAAACAGACAAATCATAATGGAGAAATTGAGTGGAAACAAACCGACGGAGTCGGATATTTTCAATTTCCACTCTTAGAGCAATGCGGTATCGTCACACATGGATTCTCCACAAAAATTGGCGGTGTAAGCAAAGGCGTCTATGCAACGATGAATTTAGGTGTATCAAGAGGTGATGATCAGGACGCTGTATTAGAAAATTATAAGAGAATTACAAATATACTTCATATGCCGTGGGAACGTGTTGTACTCTCTCATCAGACACATACGACAAATATTCGTGTCGTCACAGAATCAGACGCCGGAACAGGTTTAATCAAAAAACGAGAGTATGAAAATATCGATGGATTAATTACAAATATCCCAAATCTTCCTCTCGTCACATTTTTTGCAGACTGTGTGCCGCTTTATTTTGTTGATCCCGTACATCATGCAATTGGTCTTAGCCATTCTGGATGGAGAGGAACTGTCAATCGCATGGGACGCTGTACGATAGAAGCGATGCAGCAGCAATATGGTTCAAATCCTGCAGACATATTAGCATGTATCGGACCAAGCATTTGCAAAGACTGTTATGAAGTGGGATCTGAAGTCGCAGAAGAATTTATAAAAGGATTCCATCCAGAACAAAAACCACTTCTCTTAACCAAAAAACCAAATGGCAAATATTTACTTGATTTGTGGAAGGCAAATGAAATTATTTTATTAGAGGCAGGTATTCAGACAAACCATCTTGCAGTAACAGATGTCTGTACACAATGTAACCCCGACCTTCTCTATTCTCATCGAGTTATGGGAATAGAGCGGGGAAACCTTGCTGCATTTTTATGTTTAAAAAATAATCATACAAAACATAATACTTATTTTTCTAGCATATGATGTCTTGCAAAGCACACACAATTAAACAAAAAGCCACGATTTCAGTGCAATAAAGTCTTCGTAAAGGAGACTGTCAAGTGCGCTGACTCGTGACTTTCTAATTTCTTATACGCTGTTAAATTTGTTTTCCTTTTAAAAAGATTGCTTTTATATTCAAATCTTTATCCAATACAACACAGTTTGCATATTTTCCTGTTGAAATACTTCCATACTGATCGTAAATACCGATTGATCTGGCTGGAGTTGCAGTAGCAGCTTTTATTGCACTTTCCATTGGAATATCCATCTTAGTAATTGCAGTACGCATACAGTCCATTAAATTTGTCGCAGAACCAGCAATCGTACCATCTACCAATGTAGCAAGATTACCTTTCTTGATTACTTTCTGACCGCCAAGTGCATATTCTCCATCTGGCATACCTGTCGCTTCCATACTGTCACTAATCAAACAAATACGATCTGCACCAAAAATTTTAAATGTAGTGCGTACAGTGGATGGATGAATATGAATGCCATCACAAATCAATTCTACAAAAACATTATCATGATCTGCCGCTGCACCAATCACGCCTGGAGCACGATGAGTAAATGGAGGCATTGCATTATACAAATGTGTTACATGCGTTGCACCTGCCTCAATTGCTTTCTTTGCTGTATCATAGTCTGCAGTTGTATGTGCAATTGAAATAACAGTATCATTTTTTACTTGTTCAATAAATTCCATAGCCCCCGGTTCTTCTGGTGCTAATGCAACATGTTTGATCTTATGTCCAGAAACTGCATTTAGGCGATGAAACATCTCGGCATCTGGCTTGTGAATAAACTCTCCATTCTGTGCACCTTTTTTTGCAGCAGAAACAAATGGACCTTCCATATTAATGCCAACTAATTCTGCACCTTTTTCATTTTTATGATCTGCTGCTGCTTGAAATACGGTTTTCAATGTATCTTCACTCAGAGTCATAGATGCTGGAATTATTGTCGTAACTCCGCAAGACAATTCATAATCTGCAATCGCCTGAATAGATTCTTCTGTTCCATCACAAAAATCATGTCCTACACATCCATGAAAATGGATATCTACTAAACCAGGAATGACATAGCAGCCATCTGCATCAAATTCTTCTGTATCCATTGTACTATCTGAAAAATACTGTCCATCTATTATAACGTTTTTTTCTTCAAATGAACCACTTTCAGAAAATACTTTCGCATTTTTAATAATCATATAGACCTCTTTTCTGGTATATTATCCCTTTTGTCTCATTTATTTTATAAAGCAATATCATGATTCTAGAACCCGCAAAACATGAGAAAGTAGCCCGATTAGGGTGAATTTCAAATGTTTTTAGGATTGCAGGAGCACATAGTATGGTATCATATCATCTCTATTTCACTTGCTTTAACATATTTTTAGTATATCATACTTTTTCTAAAATGTGCAGATTCAAATGCTGAAAATACAATCATCTTTTATAAAGTCAATTCCAAATGTCTGCTTTACAAACAGCATAGATAATTTTTATACAAAAATATTATTAACATCGTTTCTTTCTTACTTCTTTACAAATAACATCGATAATTTTTATATAAAAAAACTTCTAAATTCCTTCTCATAAAAGAATTTAGAAGTCTTCTTCTCATCGAGGCGACGGGATTCGAACCCACGACCTCTGCGTCCCGAACGCAGCGCTCTACCAAACTGAGCCACGCCTCGCCACTTAAATTAGTATATCGAAACTCCATATATTTGTCAAGTATTTTTTTATTGCCGATATATAGAATCCTATTAAGTTAATTAGATTATTTTTTTTTGATTTTGTTCTGACTTACATGATAGCTTTTTTTCATGATTTATGCTATAATAATTCGTAGAGAAAATTTTATAATTTTCACCACAAAATGCACCTGCAAGGCTTCCTCTCCTTTATTAGGTGCATTTTTTTACTCAAATTGAAATTCTATACTTGAATGTGATAAAGCAACCATCCCAAATCTACTTCGCTAAATTTAATTTTCCGATTTTATCAAACGGCCACACTCTAATCCATGCTCTTCCTTCTATTTTTTCTTTACCTACATTTCCGACTTCATCTAATCGGCTGTCTTTACTTCCATTTCTATTATCTCCAAGTACAAAATATTCATTTTCTCCAATTACAATTGGCTCCACCGCCCGTCCTGCATGGGTCATCAATTCATTGCCATACCGATCTTGCTCTAGTCGCTTTCCATTAATATATACATAGCCATCTATAATCTGTACAGTTTCTCCTGGAAGCCCAATTACTCGTTTAATAAAATATCTGTCACCCTGGTAACGAAATACTATAATATCAAATCGCTCTGGATCACGAAAACGATACGAAAGTTTATCTACGATCAAATTATCTTGATCATTCAATGTTGGATTCATAGAAGATCCCGATACAACAGTCCTTTGTCCTACAAAGGTAACAACAATATAACAGATTACAAGAATGACAATGACTCGAATTAATAATTCCACTAACTCTCGTCCAATACTTTTTTCCTCTGCCACATCTTCTAATTTTTCTTTCTTTTCCATTATTTCCTCATAAATTACTCTTATTTTTCTCTCTCAGCCATGTTTTAACAATCCAATCTTATTCAATGGCCAAATGCGTACAAATGCTCGTCCAATAATCCGACTTTTATGTACATTACCGACTTCCTCCAGTCGACTGTCCGCACTGCCATTACGATTATCTCCCAGTACAAAATATTCATCTTCTCCTAGTATAATCGGCTGCAATGCTCTGCCCGAACTAATCATTAATTCATTTCCATACACATCCGATTCCAAAAGTTCGCCATTAATATATACTCGTCCTGCTATAATCTGCACCGTCTCTCCTGGCAGACCAACAATTCGTTTAATAAAATTTTCATGTTGAGACTCTACACGCAGTACAATAATATCAAATCGCTCTGGATCACGAAAACGATACGAAATCTTATCTGTGATCAAATTATCGTTATCCTGCAATGTAGGAACCATAGAAGTTCCTGAAACGACTGTACGTTGTCCTACAAATGTAATAAAAAGGTAGCAGGCAATGGCTATTGCTGCTATATATACAATAAAATCAATTACTTCTCTTACCATATTTTTTTTATTATCATTGATTGACTCATTTTCTAAATTTTCTTCGTCTTGCTGCATAATAATTCCCTTCCATCCTTTACTCTCAGTAACCAAACTTTACCTAAACATCGCTCTGAAATTACCTTTATCCACTTCTTTACTAAACTGTTTCTACAGTAATACGACCCAGTTTTCCGCTGCGGAAGTCATCCAATAACATCGCCGATGCCTTTTCTGTATTTAATTCTCCACCTTTTAACAAACAATGTCTTGCCTGTGCAATCTGCTTTAACACTTCATAATTATCTTCTTCTGTCTCAAATCCATATCGCTGCTTCAAAATTAACGGATAATCTGTCTTTAAAAAACCAACTAATTCGTATGCAAGTTCTTCTGTATGAATAATATCATCTTTAATGGAACCGATAAACGCCAAATGCAAACCGACAATCTGATCTTCAAACTTTGGCCATAAAATTCCTGGCGTATCCAAAAGTTCCACATTTTTATTTAAACGAATCCACTGGTTTCCTTTTGTAACACCTGGCTTATTTCCTGTTTTTGCACAGACACGACCTGCCAGTGTATTAATAAATGTTGATTTTCCAACATTTGGTATTCCAACTACCATCGCACGAATCGGTCGATTTTTAATTCCTCTTTTTTTATCACGCTCGATCTTTTCCCTGCACGCTTCCTGGATTCCTTCATAGACAAATTTTAATCCTGCTCCAGAACGAGAATCAAGCAGTACAACAGAAAATCCCTTTTCACGGAAATATGCTTCCCACTCCTGTGTTTTTTTTGCATCTGCTAAATCTACTTTATTTAATAAAATCATTCGTGCTTTATTTTTTCCAAGTGTATCAATATCTGGATTACGGCTGCTCAAAGGTGCTCTGGCATCTAACAATTCAATTACTAAATCAACGAGTTTGATATCTGTTTCCATCGCACGTCTTGCCTTTGTCATATGTCCTGGGTACCATTGAAAATGCATTTTATTTCCTCCTAATTATAAAAAGGACGGAATACCGTAAATGTACCCGTCCCTTCTCTCATCATCACAATTATTTTACTAATTCTTTTACTTTTGCTCTCTTACCAACTCTGTTTCTCAGGTAGTTTAACTTCGCTCTTCTTACTTTACCCTTGCGAACTACTTCAACGCGTTCTACAGATGGGGAATGTAATGGCCATGTCTTTTCTACGCCAACACCGTTAGAATTCTTTCTTACTGTGAATGTCTCACGAACACCGCCGTTCTGCTTCTTTAAAACAGTTCCTTCAAATACCTGAATTCTTTCGCGATTACCTTCTTTAATCTTAGCATATACCTTTACTGTATCGCCAACAGAAAATGCATCTACATTTTCTTTTAACTGAGCCTGCTCAATTTTCTTAATAATTTCGTTCATTGTGTACCTCCTTGATATTTGGATGTTCTTAATACTCTGACGACTTTTGATTCGTTTCTTGTAGCAGAGGACCATCTCTTTTTCTTCACAACGTATTTCATCTTATCATATAAAAATTCAAATTGCAAGTATTTTTTTGAAAAGTTTTTTGAATTCTACTATTGTGCAGCGATGATGCAGACTTTAACTATCTATTTTTTTCAAACAATTTTTTATGTATAATCGTTTTCATTTTGTTCATACTAACAGAGATGGCTGCTTATTAGCATCCATTCATTCAAATTTATTTTATTTGGAGGACAATGATTATGACAAATTTAAAATGTTCTGTTACCAATTGTGTGTATAACGACAGTCACTTATGCAGCAAAGATGCGATTCGCGTAGGAGGCGAAGAAGCAACCGAACAACAATATACATGTTGTGAAAGTTTTTGTGACTGCCATCACAGTTCTGCAAAAAATAACGCAAATTGTGCCATTCCTCAGACGAAGATCGGATGTGAAGCAGTAAACTGTATATACAATGAAAATCGTTATTGCCATGCAAACCATATTGATATTACTGGCAATGGAGCAGGAAAACCAGAACAAACCGAATGTTCTACATTTAAAATGAAATAAAATATTCATTATAGTGACTGCATTCACGGGGCTGTTGCATTAAACTAGAATCATACATGATATAATGAGCGCAAGAGAGCCAGAGAGAGCTTGCTCGTTCTTGGCGAACGGCGAATGTTGATCACAAGCTATGCTTGTGATATAGTAATGCCAATTTAGACAAATAGCTATATCTTGTAGGACTCATTTTTATTGCGGCAGCTCCTCTGATGCCAGTTGATCTACAAGTGCAATCAAGTCGCGTTCTATCAGAATTTCCCCTAAAATCGGATATGTTTTTGCCACTTTTTCAAACTCTTGCATCGTCTTTTGTGCCATTTCTTCACTATTTTATAATACGCATACAATAGTCGTTTCCGAGAAACATAATATTTTGTTGCCTTTATATAAGCTTGCAATTGTTTGGAATACAATTGATCTATTTTTGCCTCATCTTTCGTCGTAAACCGCATAAGAGATGTCCGCCTTTATGAATAATAATCTGGATGAACTACGCAAGTATGAGCATTACAAATAATAAAAAAAACTGTGAAAAATTCAGTTCATTACCAGTTTTCCTTGTATACCCTACAAGAATAAATCCAATTACAAATCCAACTAAACCTCCCATACCAAGCTGAAGCAGCACTTTTTTCCATTGATTTCGACTGGATTTCTTCTTTTTTGTTTTCTTTTCTTCTTCTATAAACTTCTCCAACCTATCATCCCTTCCTTCTAGTTAACGTTCTAGACACATAAGGCAGGAATTTGCTTGTTCTTACAATTATTTTATTGTTGAGGAATGACTGGATCGTATATTTGCGTCAATGCAGTTACTTTTGTCTCTGGAGCCCAATTTGGATCCCAATCCATATAAGAAATTGCAATAGATGCTGGCTGCAGCAATGCATTATACTGATTTACTGCTGTATCATGTTCCTGCATCGTAACTTCTCTTGGCTGACCATTTTCATAAATGAAATACTGTGCTGTCTCTTGTGGGGCAGTTACCTCTCTCTGCATTTTTTTCTCAAATAATTTTGTAGTTTCAATTTTTCCATTTACAAAGGAAGCAGCTTCTCCTTCCAAACAGCTTGTAAATATATTATTTATATTTTTTCCTTCAATATATCCATGATTATAAAATACAATCTGACCTGTTTGTACATTTTGTTTTGCATCCAATGTCTTTAATGATCCAATGAATTCTAGCTGTCCTGTTTTAATAGAAAACACATCATAACGCTTCCAGTATCCAACTGGCACACCTACCAGTGGTTCAACTGCATATCCATGAATAAATTCTGGTGTGCCATCCTGATCAAAATCCACAAATCCAATTTCATTATTTGCAAGCGGAATTCCCTCTGGCGTCGTAAAGTTTCCCTGACACCATGTTCCCTCTGATGCAAGCATCATTTGAATCACTTCTTCCTTCGTTTTGGCAGGAATAACTGGCGTTGATGATTCAGCTTGTGATGGTGTCGATGATGGTACGGATTCTAAAGCTGCTGGTGTGGATGGCACTTCGGATGATACAATATTTTCCGATGAAACTGCTGCCAAAGAATTCGGTTCTGGCTTAATAACAGATACAGGTCTGGAATTCCATTTAGAAATACCAACCGAAATCAATGCTCCTGCCGCAACAACGGCTGCTGCCCCTGCACCATATTTCATACATATTTTTTTAAATGCACGCTTTTGTTCTTGCGTGCGTTCCAATTTTATAGAATACTTTGGATTCTGCCGCTTACCAAGCTGCTTTTGGCATTCTTTTAAATCACTAATTATTTCATCTGCACTGTGATAACGATACTCTTTTTTATAAGAGCAGCAGCACATCAATACCTCATCAATATCGGATTGAATTCCATTTAATTCTGGTAATGGCGTTCCCATCATTCTCTTTTTCACTGCTGCACCCAAATCAAATTCTGTCTCATCTATAAATGGCATCTCATTTCGATTTAAAAGCTGATAAATGACTAAACCAAGTGAATAAAAATCATCGGATTTCTCTTCTTCTACACCAAATGATGCACTTTCTGGAGAGCAGTAAGTTGCACCAACAAAGTTTCCCTCTCGATAACCTCTGATTTTATCCGATGCAAAATCACCAAGATAATAGACAGGCATATTGTTAGAACCTTTTTCAATGAAAATATTTGATGGCTTTATATTTCCATGAATAATGTTTTTGCTATGTGCGTCTTTTAGTATGTATGCAAGCTCTAAAGCAAGTTCAATGACTTCTGCTTCATCTAAATACACTTCTTCATCCATCACTCGCTGCAGTGAATACATTCGTTTCATACGAAGAAGAATATCATATCCTGCTGTCTGTCCTGTATAATCTTTTACTGGATTCACTGCATATTCTTCAATCCCATTTACACCCGGACAATCTTTTAATACATCTATCTGTTGGATAATTTGTTCGATTTTCTCCTGTCTGTCTGCATCATCTGCTCCAAAAGCAGTGGAAATTGTCTTTAGCACTCTTATTTGCTTATCTTTACTTGTCAATATATAAACTTTTGAGCCAAATCCTTCTCCAATTTCCTCTCCAATATGCCATGATGACCATAACTCTCCATATCCTTTTAAACGATTTGGCAAGTTTTTCATTAAATTCATATTATATCTCCCATTTCTCACTTATCGAAGCAGTCTTATCACTGCATTTTTGTTTTTTATCGTTTCGATTATACACCTCAATATAAGGTTTGTAAAGTTCCTATCCCTTTTCATATGGACTTTTTTCTGTATTTGTTTTATAATAGCAATTGTTTTATAGGGAGTTAACCGAATCAATCAATAGCGAAGCAGATCGCGAATATCCGCTTTGACTTTCTATTTAAATTGTATCAAACTTGGAGGTATCATGGAATATATTTTTTCTCCTGCCAAATGCCCTTTTTGCAATGAACTTTTTTACTTGGACTCAAATAAACAAACTGCTTATTGCATTCACTGCGGCCAGCCTTTGAATGTATTTACTGCAATCGCAAATTATGATCCGACAACAGATGCTTTTTTGCTTCATGCAGAGTCAGAGGAACAAGAACGAATGCTTCTTCATGCAGAACAATTGTTTGAATTATTTCAAAATCATTATTCTGGAACTAATTATTCTCAAATTATCAAATGTTATCAGCAAATTTCCGCAGATTATCCACGCTGCAGTATTGCATGGTGGAGGCAATTTCAGCTTGTATGCTGTCAAAACTTTGATGTCAATCGTTATATCCGCCTGCATGTGAGTCAAATTATTGATCATAGCTTTATGGACGAACTAACTTATTTGCGTAGTCATAGCTTTTATAAATTTGCATTTAAATATGCATCGGATATCGAAAAACAGCACTACCGCTATGAATTTGATTCATTTTATTATAAGTGCAGCGGCTATTATGAACAACGCAATCTCATTGCAAACTTAAAAAAAGATGACTGGACATTATTAAAAGGTGTGTGGATTTCCGAGAAAAAAGATAAGAAAATTAATCCGAGCTATTTGGAGTTTTGGCACAATGATTCGTGTATTTATTTAATTATCGGCAAGAGATCTGGAAAAAATTTGTCGTTTGCCCGTCTTTCTTATCATCAAGCAGACGAGACATGTGATGTTCCATATTTTAAAATTATATCAAGTCAAGATGATTTTCCGTGGTCGAAACAGATTCCAATTCATCCACTATCTAGTATTAATCGTCTCTGTCTTGGCAATATTACATACTGCCGTCCCCCAGAAGATTTTGAAGTTTCTACTTTCCAATTAAAATTAATTCGTCTTCTTGTATATATTGGTATTCAGCTCCATTAAAAAAGGATGTCACTGCTTGTGACACCCTTTTGTTTTTATAAATTAATCCACGCTATAGTTTGGAGCTTCCTTTGTAATTTGAATATCATGTGGATGGCTTTCTTTTAATGATGCAGCTGAAATCTTTACAAACTGCGCTGTTTCTTTTAATGTCTCAATATCAGGCGCACCACAATATCCAAGACCAGCACGCATACCGCCGATTAACTGGAAAATTGTATCTTCTACAGTACCTTTATATGCAACACGTCCTTCTACACCTTCTGGTACAAGCTTCTTTGCATCTGTCTGGAAATAACGGTCTTTGGAACCATTTTCCATCGCTGCGATAGAACCCATACCACGGTAAACCTTATACTTTCTTCCCTGATATAATTCAAAATCTCCAGGGCTTTCATCACATCCTGCAAATATACTTCCCATCATACATACATTTGCACCAGCTGCGATTGCCTTTGTCATATCACCAGAGAACTTAATACCGCCGTCTGCGATAATCGGAATACCACTTTCTTTTGCAGCTTCGTAGCAGTCCATAATTGCTGTGATCTGAGGAACACCGATACCTGCAACGATACGTGTTGTACAAATAGAACCAGGTCCAATACCAACCTTTACTGCATCTGCACCAGCTTCGATTAATGCCTTTGTCGCAGCACCAGTTGCAACATTACCTGCAACTACCTGTAATTCTGGATATTTTTCTTTAATTCTCTTTACTGTATCAATAATATTCTTAGAATGACCATGTGCAGAGTCAACTACAATAACATCTACCTTTGCCTTTACAAGCGCATCAACACGCTCCATAATATTATTTGTAATACCAACGGCTGCACCACAGAGCAAGCGACCTTGCTCATCTTTTGCTGACATTGGATATTTAATTGCCTTTTCAATATCTTTAATTGTAATAAGACCTTTTAAATTAAAATCGTCATCTACAATTGGAAGTTTCTCAACTCTTGCTTTTGCAAGAATCTTCTTTGCTTCTTCTAATGTGATTCCTTCTTTTGCAGTAATCAAATTTTTTGAAGTCATTGATTCTTTAATCTTCTTTGTAAAATCTTCTTCAAACTTTAAATCTCTGTTTGTAAGAATACCAATTAATTTCTTTCCTTCTGTAATCGGTACACCAGAAATTCTAAACTTTGCCATCAGATCATCTGCATCCTGTAATGTATGCTCTGCAGTTAATGAAAATGGATCTGTGATAACTCCATACTCAGAACGCTTTACCTTATCTACTTCCTCTGCCTGCTGCTCAATTGTCATATTCTTATGGATAATTCCGATACCACCCTGTCTTGCCATCGCAATTGCCATGCGGTGTTCCGTAACAGTATCCATACCTGCACTCATCATTGGAATGTTTAATTTAATTTTCTTTGTTAAATTAGTCTTTAAAGAAACCTTATTTGGTGTAACTTCTGAATACGCTGGTACTAACAGTACATCGTCAAAAGTAATGCCTTCACCGATAATCTGACCCATGATTCTTCCTCTCTTTCCTTTGTAGATTCCTTATTAGTTACAATGTTTAGTTGAAAGTCTAACAAAAAAAACTGTATCTGTCAATAGATAAAATTATTTATTTTTAAATGATTTTTTCATATTGCATTACCACTTTAGCATATCAAATCATCATTTTAAACACAATTAAGACAATTTAACCTTTCTTGGAGCTGCATTTCTCATAACCTGCAATATCTTTTCATTTGGTTCAATCTTATATAATGTTTTTTCTCCCTGTTCTTCTACTACTATACCATAAATTTTGGCATCTGGTACACCAGATGAAAAATCCACTTTCTTTACTTTATCATTGTTCGCATATGGATCTAGCTCATGTCCATTCATCGGAGCAACACTTATAACTTTCTGCATATCAATGGAGACCCTCTTTTTATTTCTGCGGCGCTGCTGATTTAAAATAGGCGTAATCTGCAATTCATCCGTCACAAATATGTACTCATATTCCACATTTAATCCCTGAAATCCAAATACAGCTAGTACAATTGCCGCAATCGCAATAAAAATTCCCCATGTTGGAAACAGAATTACTGTAAACACTCCTACCACTATTAATGCAATAAGAGCTACTTTAATTCCAAGTTCCTTTGCTCCATTCTGACGCTTGACAATCCATTCTGCGTACAAATCATTATTCATTTTGATTCCTCCTCGTCTGTTTTGTACGTATTCTCATACTTTTTTATTTTATTATAGCTTGAAATTCAAAGTTTTTAAAGTCTTTTTTCAAAAAATTATAGAAAATTTTTGTTTATTTGCATGCGAAAGAGACCACTGTAATATCAATGATTATTACAGTGGTCTCTTAACTTTTTTACTATTATGCTCGGATTACATCATTCCGCCCATTCCGCCTGCACCTGCTGGCATAGCTGGAGTATCTTCTTTTATATTTGCTACAACAGATTCTGTTGTCAACAATGTAGATGCAACACTTGTTGCATTCTGCAATGCACTTCTTGTTACCTTTGTTGGGTCTAAGATACCTGCTTCTACCATATCTACATATACTTCTGCATATGCATCAAATCCAATACCTGTTTCAGACTCTTTTACTTTATTAATAATTACAGCACCTTCCAGACCTGCATTTGCTGCGATCTGTGCAAGTGGTGCTTCCAATGCCTTTAAGATAATATTTGCACCAGTCTTCTCATCGCCTTCTAATTCTGCTGCAATCTGTGCTACCTTTTCTGCTGCATGAATATACGCAGATCCACCACCTGCTACAATACCTTCTTCTACTGCTGCTCTTGTAGCTGCCAAAGCATCTTCCATACGAAGCTTGCTTTCCTTCATCTCTGTCTCAGTAGCTGCACCAACACGGATTACTGCAACACCGCCTGCTAACTTCGCAAGTCTTTCCTGTAATTTTTCTCTATCAAAATCAGATGTTGTTTCTTCAATCTGAGCCTTAATCTGAGCAACTCTTGCAGAAATTTCTTCCTTATTACCATATCCATCTACGATAATTGTATTTTCCTTCTGAACTTTAACAGATTTTGCACGACCAAGCATATCCATTGTTGTCTCTTTCAGATCTAATCCCAACTCTTCGGAAATTACCTGACCACCTGTTAAAATTGCAATGTCTTTTAACATTTCTTTTCTTCTGTCACCATATCCTGGAGCTTTTACTGCAACAACGTTAAATGTACCTCTTAACTTGTTTACAATAAGAGTTGTCAAAGCTTCACCTTCTACATCCTCTGCAATAATTAATAATTTTGCTCCAGACTGTACAATCTGCTCTAACAATGGAAGAATTTCCTGAATATTAGAAATCTTCTTATCTGTAATTAAAATATATGGATTGTCAAGATTTGCTTCCATCTTATCCATATCAGTAGCCATATATGCAGATACATAACCTCTGTCGAACTGCATACCTTCTACTAAATCTAATTCTGTCTTCATTGTCTTAGATTCTTCGATTGTGATAACACCATCGTTAGAAACTTTTTCCATTGCATTTGCTACTAATTCACCAACTTCATCATCTGCTGCTGAAATTGCTGCAACTCTTGCGATCTGCTGCTTGCTGCTGATTGGCTGGCTCATTCCTTTGATTGCTTCTACTGCTGCTTCAGAAGCTTTCTTCATACCTTTACGAAGAACGATTGGGTTTGCACCTGCTGCCAAGTTCTTCATACCTTCATGAATCATTGCCTGTGCTAAAACAGTAGCTGTTGTAGTACCATCACCTGCAACATCATTTGTCTTTGTTGCAACTTCCTTTACTAACTGAGCACCCATATTTTCAAAAGCATCTTCTAATTCAATTTCCTTTGCAATTGTAACACCATCGTTTGTAATCAATGGCGCACCAAAGGACTTATCCAATACTACATTTCTTCCTTTTGGTCCTAAAGTAACCTTTACTGTATCTGCTAATTGATTTACACCAGCTTCTAAAGCGGCTCTGGCTTCTGCGCCATATTTAATTTCCTTTGCCATAATTAAAATCTCCTCTGCTCTGATTTTCTAAATTATTCTACGATAGCCAAAATATCATTTTGCTTTACAATAATATATTCTTCATTATCTAACTTTACTTCTGTACCAGCATATTTGGAATAGATAACTTTTGCTCCAACGCTTACTTCCATCTTAACTTCTTTTCCATCTATTACACCACCAGGTCCAACAGCAATTACTTCTGCCTGCTGTGGTTTTTCCTTTGCAGTTCCAGGTAATACAATACCAGATTTTGTTGTCTCTTCTGCAACTAATTGTTTTAATACAACTCTGTCTCCTAATGGGATTAATTTCATTTTGAATTCCTCCTTTTGATTGTTAGCACTCGATATGTATGAGTGCTAATTACGATGTCTTTATATTATCCAATTTACCGTGAGATTGCAACAACGTTTTTTTGCATATTTCAAAGTGTTTTCTAAGTTTTTCTTTTGTTTTCTTATTTATTCTTAATTATTCTTGTTTTTTTGTTCAAATGCATATTTAATATATTTTTTATATTTTATGGAATTTTCACTTTTCTTTTTATTATAAACGTATTACAATATGCTTATACAACACTATTAGTTAGGAGGAACTTTTATGTCAAAGAAAAATCAGAAATTATTATTCGGCGCTGCTGCCATCGGTCTTGCTGCTGCAGTTGCTGCTGCATATGTAAAGAAATCAAAGGCTGTTCAGAATGATTTAGACGGTGATGACGATTTTGAAGATGATTTTGAAACAGAAACAGAGGAAGAGGAAGAAGAATTTAGCAAAGAAGATTTAGAAGATGCACAGGCAACGACAGAAAAGCGTCATTATGTGCCATTAAATTTAGATGAAACTGCTTCAGAAGAAACTGCTGAGACGGAAAAAGCAAAAGAAGAGGCTGCTGAAACAGAAGAAGCAAAAGAAGAAAAATAAAATATATTTTTAGGATTGCAAGAGCACATGATTCGAAGTAATCTGTAAGTATCATGAGGTCAAAAGATCTTTTGACCACTTACATCATAGTATACAATAAAAAGCCACAGAAAAATTTTCTATCACTTTTTCTGTGGCTTTTTATTATTATAAGTTACTCATCCTCCAGTATTCCATTTGTTTTAATTACTGCTCTTAGAATCGCATCTTTTGAATTTTTCCAAGGTGCATCTTTATAACGGTAATCAAACTTATCCGTAAACCATTCCAAATCATCTGCCAGACGCTGCATATTTTCTAAATACAGTTTTGTTGTAATCTGAACAAATTCATCCAACTGATTTCCTTTTAAAATATTTTGCGCTGACTTGATTAATATACCAAAATGCTCCGTACAAAATCCCTTGCTTGCTGCATATTTGCTCCGAAATGCATCATCCGTTTTCCAAAGCTGCAAAACGGTATTAATATAGCGGTCGAATGTATTATTAATTCGATCACAAATAAAACATGAATGACTTACACTCTGGGTATAATCAAAGATTGGATTTTCGCCTGCCTTTTTAAATAGAGAACCTGCTTTTATTGGTTTCTTTGCCAATTTTGTAAGTTCTTTGTTCGTATGATCGATATGTGTCTTCAAAATCAATGCAAGACCTAGTTTATTTTTTTGCAAAAGCAGCATATTCATATGTTCTCTGCAAAAACCTAGCCGATCCGTATTCACTCGGACATCATCTTCCATATAACTTGGACCCATCGTATACTCGATTGCGTTTGTTTCTAACACTTTTCTCATCGCACAAATTGGACATTCACAACCTTTGTCAAATGCATCATTAACTGGAATTGTATACAATTGTTCTTTCATATCTACAAGTCTCCTTTGTCTATTATAATAAACAATTATATATAATCACTCCACGCTTTTAAAAGCAGTGCAGTTCCTTCTATAATTTCTTTTTCTGTCATATTCGCATAACCGAGTATGATCGTTGCGTGTTCTTTTTGCTTTATCTGAATCTCACTAGAAGACATTCCATAAACTTTTACCCCATATGCCTGTGCTAGTTCAATTAGATGCTGTTCCTCTGCCTTTTTTCTCGTTGTCATTAAAATATGCATTCCTGCATGTTCTCCACTAATCGCAAATCCTCGCACTGCTGGTCTTAATGCATTCAAAAGCAGATCATGTTTTGTACGATACAATGCTTTCATTTTATTTAAATGACGTTCATAGAATCCATCTGTTAAAAATCTTGTTAATATTTCCTGATCCACACGACTTACTGTAGAGGCATAAAATGCATAATTTTTCTGATAAATACAGAGCAATGGTTTTGGCAAAATCATATAACTAATACGAATCGCTGGTGCAATGGAACGAGAAAATGTCCCAAGATAAATTGTTCTTCCATTTTGGTCTATGCCCTGCAATGATGGAATAGGTTTTCCTTTATAACGGAATTCACTGTCATAATCATCTTCTATAATATAACGATTTTCTCCGCGGTCAGTCCATGCTAAAAGCTCCAATCGTCTCTTAATTGACATAATAATTCCTGTTGGATATTGATGAGAAGGCATCACATAGGCAGCACTGCAGCCACTTTCCTCAAGTCTGTCCACTCGCATTCCATACTGATCCATCTCAATCGTCTTTACTTCATGCCCAAAACTAGAAAGCACACGATATGCCTGTTTGTATGTAGGAGTTTCCATCGCAATTTTAGCAGATGTTCCGAGTAACTGATGCAGCAGCATTAATAAATATTCATTTCCTGCCCCAACAATAATCTGTTCTGGCTCACAATGAACACCTCTCGCAGAGTATAAATAATTTACAATCGCCTCACGAAGTTCTAGCTCTCCTTGTGGATCTCCAATTGCAAACAATTCTCGTTTCACATCACTCAGCACTTCTTTACTGATTTTTTTCCATGTATTGTACGGAAAACTGCTTAAATCAATTCCTCTTGGTGAAAAATCATAGTCATATTGCTTCACCTTTTTCTTTTGTGCCGAATAATTGAAATGATATGTTTTTTCTTTTATTGAAAATAATCCGTCAATTTCTGCAACATAATAACCGCTTTTTGGAATCGCCTCAATATAACCTTCACTCATAAGCTGCTCATATGCCAGATTTACTGTACTGCGGCTTACTTGCAGATGCTGCGCTAGGATTCTTGTAGATGGAAGTTTTGTTTTAAATGGAATATCTCCATTTATTACTGCTTGTTTAATAAATGTATAAATCTGCTCGTATAATGGTCGATCTTCTTGTAATACAATTGTCAATTCATTCATAAATTCTTTCCTAAAAATTGGATCACTTATAGTGAAAAAAAGGTGGCTTTCCTGGAACTGTCACATTAAAAATAAATCCTGCAACATATAGTAACTTACCTAAATTGACATTACTATATGTTGCTCGATTTCAAATTAATGCGGCAGCTCCGTTTTGCCACCAATTTATACCAGTCACAGATAATTATTTTTTAATTTTAAAACTGCTCTTTAATGATACAATTCGGTTAAATACTGGCATACCTTCTTTGGAATCTTTATTGTCAACGCAGAAGAATCCATTGCGGACAAACTGGAAGCGGTCATATACTTTTGCTTCTTTTAAAAGTGGTTCCATATAGCATTCTTTTAAAACAGTCAATGAATTTGGATTTAAATTCAATGTTCCATCTGCATTCAGCTTTCCTTTTTCTTCATCTACAATATTTTCATAGAGACGTACTTCTGCCCTTACAGCAGTCTGTGCTGCAACCCAATGAATCGTACCTTTTACCTTTCTTCCATCTGGACTATTTCCGCCTTTACTTGCTGGATCATAAGTTCCGTGTACTTCGATAATATTGCCGTTTTCATCCTTTACAAATCCTGTACATTTTACAAAATATGCATTCATCAAACGTACTTCATTTCCTGGGAACATACGGAAATATTTCTTTGGAGGTACTTCCATAAAGTCTTCTCTTTCAATATATAACTCTTTTCCAAATGGAATTTGACGGCTGCCAATTTCTGGGTTTTCTAAGTTATTTACTGCATCCAAATATTCAATCTGATCTTCTGGATAATTGTCAATAATCAGTTTAATTGGATCTAATACAGCCATAAGACGAGGTGCCTTCATCTTCAAATCTTCACGAATGCAGTATTCTAACATCGCATAATCGACCGAAGAATTTGCCTTTGCTACTCCACATAACTCTACAAAGTTCTTAATGGATTCTTTTGTATATCCTCTTCTTCTCAGACCACTGATCGTAACCATACGAGGATCGTCCCATCCATCTACTGTTCCGTCTTCTACTAATTTCTTAATATAACGCTTTCCTGTTACAACATTTGTAAGATATAATTTTGCAAATTCGATCTGCTTTGGAGGCATTTCAAACTCACATTCTCTCACAACCCAGTCATATAATGGACGATGATCTTCAAACTCTAATGTACAAATAGAATGTGTAATATGTTCAATTGCATCTTCAATTGGATGCGCAAAGTCATACATTGGATAAATGCACCATTGATCTCCTGTATTATGATGTGTCATATGAGCGACACGATAAATAACTGGATCACGCATATTCATATTTGGAGATGCCATATCAATCTTAGCACGCAGTACTTTTTCTCCATCTGCGTATTTTCCATCTCTCATTTCCTGGAATAATGTCAAATTTTCCTCTACAGAACGATTACGGTATGGACTCTCCTTTCCTGGCTGAGTCAATGTACCGCGATATTCACGAATCTGCTCTGCAGTCAAATCACATACGTATGCCTTTCCTTTTTTAATTAAAAATACAGCATATTCGTACATCTGCTCAAAATAATCAGATGCGAAAAATAAGCGATCTTCCCAATCTGCACCAAGCCACTTAATATCTTCTTTAATAGATTCTACATATTCTATTTTTTCTTTTGTTGGATTTGTATCATCAAAGCGCATATTAAACTTTCCATTGTATTTTTGTGCTAATCCATAGTTTAATAAAATTGATTTCGCATGTCCAATATGCAAATATCCGTTTGGTTCTGGAGGGAAACGGGTTTGTACATGGTCATAAACTCCTTCTGCTAAATCTTTATCAATAATCTGTTCAATAAAATTTTTAGATACTGTTTCCTTTTCTGCAGTACTTTTATTCATTACATCCACTTTTTCCATAACTGACTCCTTCAAATTTTCTATCTTTTTTATCATACCACAGATAACACAGCATCGACAAGTATTTCTGAAGGGCAGATAAAAAAATTCTCTTATCTATGCTCTAAATCGTATTTGGCACGTTCTCCTCCAATAAACTTGGCTCTTGTACGTGCACATACAACATGTGCCATTCCAATTGTTTTTGTCTTTGTACGCACTGGAACAGCAACTGGAACAAGATGCATTCCAATTAATGTATCTCCAATATCAATTCCTGCTCTTGCTCTTACTTCCTCTACCATAACAGGATGATCCATACCGGCATAGGCAGCTGTTCCAAACGATCCTCCCGCTTTTAATTGAGGTACTACGTTTACTCTCTCGTATCCATATCGACATGCTGTTTCTTTTTCTATTACAAGAGCACGATTCAAATGCTCACAACACTGTGCCGCAAGATACAATCCTCGCTTCTTTAATATATCATATATCTGTTCAAAAATTGCCTTACCAATCTCTGCACTTGAATGTGATCCAATCTTTTCATTTTGTACCTCGCTAGAAGAGCATCCAACAACCACAATATCGCCCTCTTCCAACTGAGCAACCTCTAATAATTCCTCTACAACTTGACGTGTCTGCATTTTAATTTGTTCCAATTCATTATCATTTTGTCCCATACTAACTGACACTCCTTTCTGTTAGAGTAATTATACCATAAATGAAAATACGCTACAAGACACTATTTCTCTTCTTTTTCTATTTCCACTGCGGATGCAATTGGTAAATATGGATAAAGTTCTTCATATGCTTCTAACTCTGCTTCAGAAACAGGGGCAGCTGGAATCAAACCAGTACAATCTGTCGTGGATGCTGTATTCACATAGTCCATATCTAATAATCGAAAATCTTCTGGCACTATTATCTCCTCCATTAATAAATAATTTTTATATTATGAATTGACCATTCCCCATTCACTGAGTTACTTTTTTCATAAATAAAGAATGATTTTATCATAATTAGTATGAACCTATTTTTTTCTTTTATTCTTTTTTTCTGTACAAAAGTGCTGCTTTTATTTTATTATATTGATTTGAACTTACTAATAACCGTTATAATTTCTGTTTAACGTGAACTACCCATCACCTAAGGCTAGTAGGTTTTACGCTCTCAATTTATAAAATCACGGTTTCAATGACTAAAAGCAATCGAAACCGTGATTTTAACTGAGTTTATATTTTTCAAAAGATTTTCAAAGGATATTTTTATTTTTTTGCAAGTTTTATTTCTATTGCTTCGACTCGAAGTGATTTGCCTTTTGTTCCAGCCATCTCTCCGTTTTTCACCCAATTTTGCCAGCCGATATTTTGTACATGTGCACGATATACAATATCATATTGATCTGCAAGTGCTCCTGTAAGCCTTATTTCCATTGCTTCCACTCGAAGCGATCTGCCTTTCGTTCCAGCCATCTCTCCGTTTTTTACCCAACTTTGCCAGCCGATATTTTGTATATGTGCACGATATGTAATTGCACTCTCAAGTGGGAAATCATTTCCTTTAATTTCAATCGCTTCTACTCGAAGTGATTTGCCTTTTGTTCCAGCCATCATTCCCTCTTGTACCCAATTTTGCCAACCAATATTTTGTACATGTGCACGATATATAATGGAAGGCAATACCTTTTCCGTCTCTACTGCAGCCTCAAGTGAACGCTGCTCATTTTCTCCTATCGTAACAACAATATTTGCTATATGTTTTTCTATATTTTTAGGTAGATATGCAACAACAGAATGTTCCTTCCATGACAAAATTGTCAATGGTACATCATCCATTGTAACGGTTCCATACGTTCCAAGAAAATGTCCTTTTATCTCAAGATACTGCTCTGCTGTTTGCTTTGCATATAATACAACTGGCGATGGATTGTCTGCATAAGCTATCGAAGCAAAACCTCCCGCACGGTTTATATTTTGAAGCTGTTCTGTCTTTTCTGCACTGCCAATGATTCTTGCTGCCAAACAATCTGCTGACTCTTGATAACGCAATGATAAAATCGCTGCCTGTGCAGATACAAATGGTGCTGCCATTGAAGTGCCATTTTCATAATCATATGGATAACGCTCCGTCCCAATTCCAATTGCATCGACATAAATCTTATTTGGATACTCTGATGTATATGTATTAAACTGTATTTTTAGCTGAAAATTGTTATAATCCGTTTCTTTTGGAAGTGCTTGTGAAACTTGTCCCCATACACCAAAACGGATAACCGCATCGCTAAATCGGCTGCTCAGAGGAATCCAATCTCCATTTTTATTTTTTACAGAAAGTTTGACATAAACATCTTGTTTATTATCTGCAAGTAAATGCATCGATACATAACACTGTTCTTCTGATGATTCCAATGAAATTGGTTGTGTATAAAAAATAGTCTGTGCTTCGGTAATTGGAAGCTCCATACTACAATCTCCATTGAATCTTGCATCCAATGTTCTCGTTCCAACGACTTGATTTTGAAGCAAAAATGAAAAACTGCCTAGTTCAGTATCAAAATCTCGATAAAACAAATTGCTTTGAGATAGCTCTGCCAAATAATGTGCTTGATTTTGCGGTACGGCAGATAAAATTCCTGTTCCTGGTGCTGCAATATCCGTATAATTCGCACTATAGTTTGAAAAGCTTGCCAGTGTACCATCTGGCTGAATTGCATTAACAATCAATGCATATGGATTATCTTTCATCGCCGTTGCCATGTCAGACTGCTGATCTAAATTTTTTCCTGCATTGCCAGAAGCAAATACCGATACAATTCCTATACTTCCAAGTTCTGTGACAGCATAATTAATTGATTCACTTGGTGCAGAATCTCCCCAAGAATTATTAATTACTTTGACATTTACACCGCATTCATATGCCTGTTTTACATAATTATATGCGCGAACTGCATCCGAAAGCATTCCTTCATTTCGATTATTCAGAATCTTCACTCCCATCAGCTGTACATTCTCCGCTGCACCGCTGATTCCATGGTGATCCCACTCAGCACCTATAATTCCACTGCAATGAGTTCCATGTCCATTGTCATCCATGATCTCTGCTGGATCATACAACGTTGCTTCTTTATTACTTTTACAAATATTATATCCATATTCACCGCCCGGAAGACTTGCCCATGATGGATCAGCACTTCTATGCCACATCTTCTGAATAAGATCTGGATGAGTATAGTCAATTCCACTATCTAATACCGCTACTACAACGTCTTCTGTATTATTACTTTTATTCCACTGTTCATATCCAAGATCAATCCCTTTTCCGCCATTTTGTTGTCCCTCATTCAGACATCCCCATTGATATGGTGTAAAATCTGGATAATTATTTGTTGTCTGTGCAAAAATTTTTCTATTTTCTTCTACAAAAACAACATTCGGATCTTGTTTCAGCTCTTCTATTAAACTTTGCGTCGTCCTTCCAGCCACTGTTATTTCCACCAATAACTGTCTATCGCCTATATTCTGTCCGGATACTCCCCCGTTATCTACCTCCATAAGTACTTCTGCCTTTTGTAAAAGAGGTGTAATCGTACTTCTTGCCTTTTGTTGTCTAACACATGCAATGACGCTTCCTTCCTGCACTTCTTCTGCCTCTGTCACATTCGTGCCAAGCATCCACATACAGAGCAAAACAACAATTCCCATTAACTTTTTTTTCATAAAAATTCTTCTTTCCTAAGATAATGAACAGATTAATATCCTAACTGGCCCAAAACATTCTTTGGCTCATCATAAAAAACAATATCCGCTCTCTCATCCGAATAATGCTGACGTTTATGTATAATAATTACACGACTTCCATTAAAATACTTAATATAATTAGAAAATACTTCTGAGTCTAATGTTGTTCCCAAAACTAATAATACATCTGCTTTTTCAATTTCCTGTGTCGTACGTGTCATTAATTGACTGTCCAATGTCTCTCCAAACAAAGAAACAAGCGGACGGATCATTGTATTACATGACTCGCAAAGAGGTACTCTCTTTGCATTTTTTATATAATCTACAGAATACATTCTGCCGCAGTTTGGACACTTATTTTGATAGATACTTCCATGAAGATGAATTACATTCTGACAACCCGCTCTCTTTGCCATTTCATAAATATTACTTGTAATTGTACACTGCAATTTTCCTGCACGCTCCATCGCTGCAAGTGCATACGAAGACTGTGTCAATTCCAAATTAACATTCAGCATCTCATTTTTATAAAATTCAAAAAATTCTCCTGCCCGCGTGTTATAATATACACTAGAAAAAAGATATTCTGGAGATACGCCATATTTTTCCTCAATCTCATAAGCTCTCTCCGGTGTCTTCACTGTAATAAAACCTGCTTCTTCTAACATTCCAGAACCACAAAGTGCTACTGTATACTTACTTTCGTTCAACATTTTCTTTAATAATTCCACATTACCTTGTACCATTCCAATTCCTCCTTTATATTAAAATTCCCGCCAAACGATTATGTTATAATTATACAATATTGAACGATTAAAATCAAGTTTTTATCACAATTTTACCAATTATAAATTCTTATCTTTCTTCTTGTCTTAGTAAATTATCTTACATTACAAAATATTACTCCTCTGCTGAGAAGTTTGCATTAACTTTCTCTTTTGTTGTCTCTTTATTATCTGTATCTTTTATATCATCTGTTGTTGTTTCTTTTTCTTTACTGTCCGTGGCTTTTTTTGTTGTTTCTTTTTCTTTACTGTCCGTGGCTTTTTCTGTTGTTTCTTTTTCTTTACTGTCTGTGTCTTTTTTAGTTGTTTCCTTTTCTTTGCTGTCGACATCTGTTGTCTCTTCTGAAAAATTTTCTTCTTTATTCTTTTCTACAGAATCATTATTAAAGACTGCTTCCCATTCTTCTTGCAATTCCTTCAATTTATCTTTTTTTTCTTGAAGCTCTTTCTGGTAAGAATCATCTTCTTTATTTGCATTTGTATAAGTCTTCAATCTTGTCTCATATAACTTTGAAGCCGATACAACTTCAACAGATCCCTCTTCTTGCATTTCTTGAAGACTTTGCAATACTGTTCGATATGATGAGATCGAACAATCTAATGAGTTACTTCCAGATATGCCAACGTTTCTTGTTCCAAACAAAACAGAAGCTTTATGTTCTTGTAATTGTTTCATAATTTCTTCAATGTCATAATTTTCCTGGGAAATCTGATATACTCCAATCGGATTCCAGTTTTTATTCCACTCAATTCCGTAGAAAGAAGCGACTTGTTCATAATGACAAATCAAAGAAAATCCTCTTTTTTGTAATTCTTCTTTACATTCTTCAGAATAGCTTCCTCTTTTAAAATAATAGCGATTCGGAACTGCAATCTTTTGTTCGTTCATCTCAGCAATAAGAGTGTCCAACCGTTCTGTCCAAACTTCTCGATCTTTTTCTCTTTCTAAGTTCAAATCATCCCAAGTACCAATTGCAGCTTCCCAGCCTTGTTCAATCATCTCGTCATACTGCTCTCTTGTAATAACATTTTTACTTCCTGGCAATGCCCCATTTTTAATTACAAACATTCCCTGCATTCCATAACTATCAAAAACTGGTTTTACTTGTTCATATAAGCTCGCATCCGTCTGTTCTACACATAATGTAATACTCACTTTTTTGTTAATTGACTTTTCTCTATCTTCTTTTAACGTCTGAATTTCTTTCTGCGTTTTCGATATATTCTTTTTTAAACCATTGACATAGGCTGCCTGCTCTGCTAATGCGTGCTGTTTCTTTGTCTCTTCTTTTTCATTTCCAATCAGCAATACTGCCAGCACAATAACTAGAATAGGAATCATAATCTTTCCTGCTAATTCTATTTTTTTCATTTTCTCTCCTTTTCACTATCTTAGACTTTTCTGTTCCGTCCTCTATTCTTATCTGTCATAGTTATTAGCAGATATAGCACTCACAGTGAACTACTCCAATCGACTTCGTTAAACTCGTTGAATGGAGCTTCATGCGGGGAAATCCCCCGCACAGGATGGACACACACCCTCTACACCCTGTTACAGGCTTACTTTTCTTTGTATCTATTTTGTTTGACCGTTATGCACTGATGCGTTTTCTGGAAATCGCTTCGAGACGTTTGGAAGTGCGTCTGTGCTTTCGGTCATTTGGATTCGTTTCTTTTGTCAGTTCTCCATACAGGCGTGCACGCTCCTTATTAAAGAGAGTTGCGCACGGCACGGGAACCGGTCATGTTTTGTTCCAGATAGGACATTACCGAATGGCTTTGTTTGATTGTCACCATTATCGTATGCATTCTGTTTCTCCTTTCGTGTGTAATTTATGCTTATATTTTTATTATATCATATAATATAATAGTTTTCAAGAGAAATACGTTTTACGGTTTGTGTCAAGTGTTCGTTGGCAATTTATCACTTTATTTTTCTCAATAATGATATTCTAATTTTTGTATCACAAATAAGCCCTGTTAGACTATTTCTTTTTCCTAACAGAATGCCTTCTGAAATGCTTTTCTGGATGCT
>JALFSR010000046.1 GCA_022778745.1 Clostridiales bacterium | reverse complement strand
TTCTGAATAAGGGCTCTTGTTTCTTTCGTTTGTCTCCTTGTAAGTGTAATAGTTGTGTCAATATCAAAAGTATCGGTAGATGGTGTTGTATATTTTATCCCGTAGGATTCTTTTGAACGAATGATATAATTCCAGCCTTTTTCCTGACAATGAGCGATATTGTTAGCGGTGTGGAGCACCCTTGACGGAATTCGGCTGATCCCATAGAATCTCGACAACAATCCAAGATTTTTTAGCCACAAGTGTTACAAAAACGCTTTACCATAACATCCTTCAGTGCGGTACCTATATTGTACCATGAAATATCCGATTAAGAATTCTCATTTTGACTTGTACTATTTATATTCTAACACTAATATCGTGTAATTGATATCCAAATAGAAGAAAATTCCAGTGAATAAATTAGACTCATAATGTATAAAAATTAAAACTTATAATATACAAAATATCCATTGACGAATGCAAGAAAATTGCATATAATGTACCTGTCAGAAAACCAACAACTAAATATGGTATAATTTGCCAGATACAAAAAGTGTTGGGGAAACGATAATGAACAATTTTTTAACTAATACAATGATGATGGGGTCAAAAGTTTTTGACCCTGGCATCATACAATTCTATAATCAAGGAGGAAACAAACTGTATGAGAACAGAGTGGACAGGCTTTAACGGCGGAACCTGGGAAAATGAAATTAATGTAAGAGATTTCATTCAGAGAAATTATACTCCATATGAAGGAGATGAAGAATTTCTTGTTGGACCTACAAAAGCGACTGAGGAGTTATGGCAGCAAGTATTGGATTTATCCAAGCAGGAAAGAGAAGCTGGCGGCGTGTTAGATATGGATACAAATATTGTATCTACAATTACTTCTCATGGAGCTGGTTATTTAGATAAATCAAAAGAAAAAATCGTAGGATTCCAGACCGATAAGCCATTTAAGCGTTCGTTCCAGCCTTATGGTGGTATTCGTGTGGCACAGAAGGCATGTGAGCAGTATGGATATGAAGTAGATCCAGAGTTAGTTGAATTTTTCACAACTCATAGAAAAACTCATAATGCAGGTGTATTTGATGCATATACACCAGAGATGAGAGCTTGCCGTTCCAGTCATATTATTACTGGACTGCCAGATGCATATGGTCGTGGTCGTATTATCGGCGATTATCGTCGTGTTGCTCTTTATGGTGTAGATCGTCTAATTGAAGATAAAAAAGATCAGAAAGATAATACACGTACAATTATGTATTCTGATGTGATTCGTGAAAGAGAGGAATTATCAGAACAAATTCGTGCACTTGGACAATTAAAGAAGTTGGCAGAAATCTATGGATTGGATATCTCTAAGCCAGCAACAAATGTACAGGAAGCAATTCAAGCAGTTTATTTTGGATATTTAGCAGCAGTAAAGGAACAAAATGGTGCTGCAATGTCTCTTGGACGTACATCTACATTTATTGATATTTATGCAGAGAGAGACTTAAAGAACGGTACATTTACGGAAGAACAGATTCAGGAATTTATTGATCACTTTATTATGAAGCTTCGTATGGTGAAGTTTGCACGTACACCAGAATATAATGCATTATTCTCAGGTGATCCAACATGGGTAACAGAGTCTATTGGTGGTATTGGTATTGATGGTCGTCCACTTGTTACAAAGACATCATTCCGTTACTTACACACATTGACTAATTTAGGAACTGCACCGGAACCAAATATGACTGTATTATGGTCTACTCGTTTGCCAGAAAACTTCAAACGTTATTGTGCAAAGATGTCCATTCAGACATCTTCCATTCAGTATGAGAACGATGATTTAATGCGTGTTACACATGGAGACGATTATGCAATCGCTTGCTGTGTATCTTCAATGCGTGTTGGAAAGGAAATGCAGTTCTTTGGTGCAAGAGCAAATCTTGCGAAGTGCCTGCTCTATGCAATCAATGGTGGTGTAGATGAAATCAGCAAGAAGCAGATTGGACCAAAGTATCGCCCAATTACATCCGAATATTTGGATTATGATGAAGTAATGGAGCGTTATGACGATATGATGACATGGCTTGCAAAAGTCTATGTAAATGCATTAAACATCATTCACTATATGCATGATAAGTATTGTTACGAAAAGATTCAGATGGCATTACATGACAAAAATGTAAAGCGTTATTTTGCAACAGGTATCGCAGGTCTTTCTGTTGTAGCAGACTCCTTAAGTGCAATTAAGTATGCAAAGGTAAAGACAATTCGTGATGAGAACGGCGTTGTCGTTGATTATGAAGTAGAGGGAGATTTCCCTAAATACGGAAATAACGATGAAAGAGTCGATCAGATTGCAACAGAAATCGTGCACAAGTTTATGCAGAAGATTCGTGGAAACCACACATATCGTGGCGGAGTACCTACGATGTCTATTTTAACAATCACATCTAACGTTGTTTATGGAAAGCATACAGGTAATACTCCTTGTGGAAGACGTCAGGGACAGCCATTGGCACCAGGTGCAAACCCAATGCATGGACGTGATACGCATGGAGCAGCAGCTTCTTTATCCTCTGTAGCAAAGATTTCTTTCAAGGATGCACAGGATGGTATTTCTAATACATTCTCCATCATTCCTGGAGCACTTGGAAAGGATGATCAAGTATTTATGGGAGATCTTGATGTTGATCTTGACTAATAATTAAGAAAGGGAGATGCAAATGGCAGACCCAAGAGTGGATGATATTGTCGCCATGTTAGATCAATTTATTATTGATGGAGGCGGACATATGAATATTCAAGTAGAGGAAGATGGACGCATTAAGCAGGAAGTACGTACAAATAGTACAGAATGTGCATTTGGCGATCTTGCATGCAAAATTCCAAATTTGGAAGACGGTGTAATTGAAACAGAAAATGAAGCTCAGTTTTAGTAAAATAAGACAGCAAAGCGGATTGGGAATATCCGTTTGACTATGAATAACAGGAGGTATTATTATGAATGTAAACACACAGCAGGTTGATAATTTAGTTTCTTTATTGGATGGATATGCAGAAAAAGGTGGACATCACTTAAATGTTAACGTATTTACAAAGGAGACATTATTAGATGCACAGAAGCATCCAGAGAAGTATCCTCAGCTGACTGTTCGTGTATCCGGATACGCAGTAAACTTTATTAAGCTGACAAAAGAACAGCAGGATGACGTTATTTCCAGAACATTCCATGAATCCATGTAAACAAGGACGAATTCATTCCATTGAGACATTTGGAACGGTAGATGGACCGGGCATTCGGATGGTTGTTTTTATGCAGGGATGCCCGATGCGGTGTGCATACTGTCATAATCCGGATACTTGGGCAGTAGAAGACGGAAAACTTGTCTCAGTAGAAGAGATTCTAGATGAATACGAACGGAATAAGGAATATTATAAGAAGGGGGGTCTCACGGTAACGGGAGGCGAACCCCTCCTTCAAATTGATTTTGTAACCGAATTGTTTGCTCATGCAAAAGAAAAGAATATTCATACGTGTCTTGATACATCGGGCATCACATTTTCTAAACAGCCAGAATTGTTAGAGAAGATGGATCGGCTGATGGAAGTGACAGATCTTGTTATGCTTGATATTAAGCATATTGATGAAGAAGAGCATAAGAAATTGACAAAGCAGAGTAATGTGCCAATTTTAGAATTTGCACGGTATTTATCAGAGAAAAAGATACAAGTATGGATTCGTCATGTAGTTGTGCCTGGCATTACGTATCAGGAGCAATACTTAAAACGTCTTGGTGAATTTATGGCGACATTAAATAATGTAAAAGCATTGGATGTGCTGCCATATCATACGATGGGTATTGTTAAATATGAGAAGCTTGGCATAGATTATCCGCTCAAGGGTGTGCCAGCCTTGGAAAAGGCAGATGCAATTCAGGCAAGAACAATTATTTTGAACGCATATAAGCAGGCAAAGAAGAAAAATAAGTAGTTGTAAAAATACTTCCAGAAGAACGGTAGATGTAATTTCATGTTTTTCTGGAAATACATAGCTTTTCTAAAAATTCGCTTGAAAAATAAGCTATTGTGTATTACAATACTAAGTAAGATGATCCGTAAATGACGCGGATTATTATGAAATATATAAGGAGGATAAAACTATGGCATATAAGATTAGTGACGCTTGTGTATCTTGTGGTACATGTGCAGGTGAATGTCCAGTAGGCGCTATCGCTGAAGGTGATGGACAGTATGTAATCGACGCTGATAGCTGTATCAGCTGCGGTACATGTGCAGGTGTATGTCCAACAGGTGCTATTGAAGAAGAATAATTGCATCCGTACGTACGTACATAATAAGCATATTAGTTAGTATGGTAAGAGATGTTACCGTGAGACAGATTGTTTCGAGGTAACATCTCTTTTTTGTAATTTTTTAACACTTTAGTTAGTGGGCGGTTCACTCTAATAATTCTTTTTCTTTTCGAAAAAATAAATGTTTTTTCTTTTCTTTTGGGGCTTTTGCGGCAGCTGCTTCAAGATTACTTTTTTGTCGCATTCGGATCGCTTCATCTAATTGTTTAAAACGTGCTTCTTGGATTTCTTCGCGGTTTTGAAACTGGTATGCAATTTCCTCAACGAGTCGATCAGAAACTGCCTGTCCGATATAGTTTCCGAGGCAATCGCCAAGCAGCTGTGTATTAGAAACAAGTGCATTGGATATAATATCATTCATAAGCTGCTGAAACTGTGCATATCGTTCATCTGGAGATGCTGCAATTGTCGAGCGGGAAATTGGAATTACATTTGCAGGGGTATTTTTATCTTGATTTTCTTGTGCGGGGAGATGGGCGGTCAGATCGTCTTCACATGCCCGTCGATTCATTTCTTCAGAAAGTGCGGTTAGAAGGTGGAATTCTTCTTCATCTACATGAGCCAGTTTTGGCAAAATCATTTTAATTGCTTTTAGCTGATAACCATTTTCCTTGAGTTCTTTAATCTGTTTAAACGTGCGTATATGTGCTTCCGTGTAATAGCGATGTCCCATTTCATTTCTGGGGATAACTAGTTCTAATTCATCTTCCCAATAACGCAGAACATGAGCCTCTACATTAACTTTTTTTGAAGCATCGGAAATCATATAACGTGTTTCACTCATAAACTTCCCCTTTCCAGTAATTTGATATCAGGTACTCGATTCATAAGACAAAAGAATAAAGTACCTGATTTTGTACTGTAATTTCATTATAGCAAATCTTTCGCAAAATGCACGAAGAACCGCTCGACAAATTCGGCATGGGGAAATGCAAATTATGTCTGTTTCTGTTAATTTGGCAGTGGCATATTTGCTACATATAAAAACATAAACATAAAGTGGCAGAAACTTCCGGCCATTACAAATAGATGAAATAGTTCATGATTTCCAAAATTTTTATGAATGGAATGAAAAATTGGGAGTTTTAAAGCGTAAATAATTCCTCCAACGGTATATAAAATGCCTCCTGTGAGCAGCCATGCAAATGCTGCTGAGGAAAGGTTGTCAATTAGCTGACCGAATGCAAGCACACAGATCCATCCCATTGCGATATATAATACAGAAGAAAACCATTTTGGACAATAAATCCAGAACATTTTAATTACAATGCCAGCGAGTGCAATTGTCCATACAAGTGCACAGAGAAAATAGCCCATCGGGGGTTGAAGCACGATGAGACAAACGGGAGTATAACTTCCTGCAATTAAAATAAAAATCATTGCATGATCCATCTTCTTCAATCGTTTATTAATAGAAGGCGAAATATCAAATGTATGATAAGTTGTGCTTGCAGCGTAGAGTAGAATCATACTTAACATAAAGATAGAAAATGCAAGTAAATGAATGCTGCTGTTATGTGCAGCGCGGATGAGCAGTGGAGTCGTCGCTGCAATTGCTCCAATCATACCAATAAAGTGGGTAAGAGCACTTCCTGGGTCTTTTACATGTAATTTTTGCATAATCATATACCTCCTAAAATAAAAATATGATGTTGGGGTCAAAAAATGAAATGTGCAGCTCAAATATCATGAGGGAAAAAGATCGTTCATCCCTAACATCATAATAATTACTATAACAAGTAGTTTTTAAAACTACATATCATAGTATGATTATATCACTGTCTAAAAAAAAGTCAAGAGATTCTTTTGATTCATTTATTTCCGAGATTTTTTATTTTTGGATAGAAATTATGTGACATTAATGAAAAAAGTTTGAACAATTTTTTATATAAAAAAGCTTTCCCTTCTTTATATAAAAAATAGAAGGAAAAGCTTTTTACATGAATATTTAAAATTTGTTTGATCGATTACAGTTCTGCAATCAGCTCAACTTCACAGAGAACATTTTTTGGCAATGTCTTTACTGCGACACAAGAACGTGCTGGCTTGCTTGTAAAATAATTTGCATATACGGCATTAAATGCAGCAAAGTCATTAATGTCTGCAAGGAAGCAAGTTGTTTTTACAACGTTATCATAAGAAGCACCTGCTGCTGCGAGAAGTTCTCCAAGATTTTTCATTACTTGTTCAGTCTGCTCTTCAATTGTACTGCCTGTGATATCTCCTGTTGCTGGATTAATTGGAATTTGGCCAGAAGTAAATAATAAATTGCCTGTTACCATTGCTTGAGAGTATGGTCCAATCGCAGCTGGAGCCTTATCTGTGTGAATCACTTTCATAATTAATATCCTCCTAAAACAAAATGATAATACATGTCCTTTTTTATGTGCTACTGCAGATTATCAGGGGCTATATCGGATGAGAATTAACTTTTTTTATTGATATGATAATAGAAAAGAATGGTATTATCTAGATCTAGTATAGAAGAAAATGAAGAAGAAATCAATAATGTAGCGAAAAACTATTAATTTTTTATTATTTTTACAAAAATTTCTTGCTTCTGTAAAGTGGTAACGTTATACTGAAAAAGAAAAGTGGATTGTAATATCTCTTTTATAAAAAGAAGAAAGGAAGTTGCATATTATGATAAAACAGTTAGTAGAAAAAAGCCGTTCTGTTCGCAGATTCCATGAGGAATGTCCAGTGACAAAAGAACAGTTGGCGCAGCTTGTAGATTTAGGCAGAATGTCTCCTTGCGGAGGAAATAAGCAGTATATTAAATATGTTACTGTGTGTACACCAGAAAAGAACGCGCAAGTATTTGATTGTGTTGCATGGGCTGGATATTATAAAGATTGGGATGGACCAATGGAGGGAGAACGTCCAGCAGGATATATTATTATTCTTAGAGATCGTTTGATTTATCCAAGTGTCACAGTTGATGAGGGAATCGCTGCACAAAGCATTTTCCTTGGTGCGACAGATATGGGGCTTGGCGGATGTATGATGATGAATTGTGATCGCAAAAAACTGATGAATTATTTGGAACTTGATGAAAGCCGTTATGCAGTCAGCATGGTGATTGCACTTGGTGTTCCAAAGGAAACAGTTGTTATGAATGAGATTCAGAATGATGATGTTGTTTATTGGAGAGATGAAAATGAAGTACATCATGTTCCGAAGAGAACACTGCAGGAAGTTTTGGTAAAACAAGAATAATAGGTGATCATATTGAAAAAACGAGCATTGCATAAAGATTTCTGGCAAGAAATTAAAAAGAGCAAGAGCAGGTTTTTTTCCATTCTTTTAATTGTAGCACTTGGCGTTGCATTTTTTTCAGGAGTACGTTCCTCAGAGCCAGATATGCGTCTGACTGCAGATCGCTATTATGATGAAGTGCAGTTGATGGATTTAAGAGTCATTAGTACCCTTGGTCTTACAGATGAAGACGTTCAGGCATTGAGAAAGCTGCCAGGTGTGACAGAAACAGAAGCTTCTTATATGATAGATGTATTATGTGATACGAAAAAGTCACAGGAAGTGCTTCGGTTTTACTCGCTTCCAGAGAAAATGAATCAAATAGAAGTGATGAGTGGGCGGATGCCAAAAGAAAAAAATGAATGTCTTTTGGATAACCGCCTATCGTCTGTACATCGAATTGGTGAGACTATTACGGTTTATTCCGATAGTAATACAGAGCTTACAGATACATTGTCTGGAACAGAATTTAAGGTTACAGGTTTTGCA
Source organism: Clostridiales bacterium (assembly GCA_022778745.1). GTDB lineage: Bacteria > Bacillota > Clostridia > Lachnospirales > Lachnospiraceae > Fimimorpha. The sequence goes on along the minus strand of JALFSR010000046.1, from coordinate 21,229 downwards.
AACAGTCCATATTTTATTGCGTTTGAGCGCGGAAGTACGACGATTGGCAGCGGGCAGGTTACAGGATTTGTATTTGTGCAGAAAGAGTCTTTTGTTGCAGAGGCATATACGCAGATTGAGATGAAATTAGAGGGTGCTGATGATGTAATCAGTCATTCCAAACAATATGATGATATTGTAGATGCTGCAAAACAAAAAGTAGAGGAGATTGAAGAGGAGCGTTGTCAGTGGCGTTATGAAACATTAATTGCAGATACAAAAGAGAAGATTGCGGATGCAAAGAAGAAATTAGAAGATGGAAAAAAAGAGTCAAAAGAAAAACTGGCACAGGCAAAACAAGAAATTGAGGATGGGGAAAAACAGCTGTGTGATGGAAAAGCTGAGTTGGAGAAGCGAAGAAAAGAATTAGAAGATGGAAAGAAACAGATAGAAGAACAAGAAGCACAGTTAGCACAGGTAAAAAAGACGTTAGAAGAGGGAAAGGCACAGATTGCGCAGGCAAAAATGCAGGTGAGTGCAGGTGAGATTGCACTGGCACAGGCAAAAGCAAAAATTTCAAGTGCTGAAGTTGAATTAAAGCTGACAAAAGCGAAAGTACCAAGTGCCTTACTTTCAATCAAAGATCTCGAAGCGATGATTGCAGAGGGAGAGGCACAGTTAAATCAAGCAAAACAGCAGATGGCTGGGGCTCAGGCTCAAGTGGATTCGGGCAAGGCGCAGATTGCAGCGAATGAGGTGAATATCACAAGAGGAGAGCAGGAAATTCAAGATGGGGAAAACGCTTTGGCTACGGCAAAGACACAAATCCAAGATGGAGAAAAACAGCTTGCTGATGCTGAAGATGAGATAAAAAAGGCAGAAGAAAAACTGTCGGATGGAAAAAAACAATATGAAAAAGCAGAAAAAGAAGCAAAACAGATGATAAGTGATGCCGAAAAAAAGATTAAAAAGGCAGAAGAAGCACTTGGCAATATAGAGCCAGCTGAGTGGTATATTTACGGAAGAGAATCACTCCCTTCGTATTTAGAGTTTGGACAAAATGCAGATCGAATTGGAGCAATTGGAGAAGTATTTCCGGTTATTTTCTTTCTTGTAGCGGCACTTGTGAGTCTGACAACAATGACACGTATGGTAGAAGAACAGCGAACACAGATTGGAACATTAAAGGCATTAGGATATAATAAAATAGATATTGCGATGAAATATATCGGTTATGCATTGCTTACGACGTTTGGAGGAAGCATACTTGGCGTGCTGATCGGAGAGAAAGCATTGCCATTTGTTATTATTATATCGTATAAAATTATGTATCAGTCTATTGGAAAAGTAATGGTCCCATACAACATGCATTATGCTGTTTTAGGAACGGGGTTGGCTTTAGTTTGTACATTAAGTGCTACAATTGCAGCATGTTATAAAGAATTGGCTGCAGAACCAGCACAACTGATGCGTCCTGCTGCTCCGAAATCAGGAAAACGAGTATTGATGGAGCGGATCAAATTTGTATGGAAACGGCTAAGCTTTAGCCAAAAAGCAACGATTCGAAATTTGATTCGATATAAAAAACGATTTTTCATGACGATTTTTGGAATTGGCGGCTGTATGTCATTACTTGTCGTTGGATTTGGGTTGCGAGACTCGATTATGAATATTGGAGAAATCCAATATAATCAGATTCAAGTGTATGACGCAATGTTAAATGTACATAGTGATGCTTCAGATAAAGAAAAACAGCAGCTAATGGATGAATTAAAGGCAAAAAAAGAGATTGAAAGCTTCACATCTGTATTTATGAAGACAGTAGATGTGGTACAAAACGGTGTGGCACGAAATGCTTATCTTATTGTTCCGCAGTCTAAGGAAGAATTGACACAATATATTAAATTTAAGAGCAGAACATCGGATGAGACGTATGAACTTTCAGATGATGAAATAATTATTACTGAACAGATGGCAAATGCACTTCAGGTCGGTGTAGGTGATCAAGTTTCTTTAAAAAGTGGAGACGCGACAGAAAAAACAGCGACGATTGGACATATCACTGAAAACTATATGATGCATTATGTATATATGAGCAGTGATTTGTATGAACAGTTATATGAGGAAACACCTTCGTATGATATGATTTTCCTTAATTTTAATAAGGAGGAAGTCGAAGAAGAAGAGAGTATTGGAAAAGAAATACTAAAGCAGCCAGCCGCATATGCAATGACATATATAAATACAAATAGAAAAACAATTGAACAGATGCTTGGTAGCTTAAATATTGTAATTATTGTGTTGATTATTTCCGCAGGATTGTTAGCGTTTGTTGTACTTTATAACTTAAATAATATTAATATTACGGAAAGACGCCGAGAACTCGCAACATTGAAGGTCCTTGGCTTTTATGACAGCGAAGTCGCCTCTTATGTATATCGTGAAAATGTATGTCTTACGCTGATTGGTGCGGTGTTTGGTATATTCCTTGGAATGATTTTGCATCAGTTTGTTATCGTAACAGTAGAAGTAGATATGGCTATGTTTGGTCGTGAAGTAAAGATTCTCAGCTATGTGATGAGTATAGGATTGACTTGTCTGTTCTCTGCATTAGTGAATTATTCAATGTATTATAAGTTAAAGAATATTGACATGGTAGAATCACTAAAAAGTATTGAATAAAGCAGAAATGTTTATTTTATGAGAAACGACTGCTTGTATCAAATTTTTAATAAAGAGATAAAAAAACACCGCAGTATTTGGAAGCTATACTGCGGTATTGCTCTCTGGATCATTAACAGCCTCATTAGTGAAGGAAGATCTCAGAGAAAGGGGGAAAAGGTATAATAGTATGTGTATATTAAACTAGTAAAAAAACTAGAGTCGTCGGCTGATGAAAACGATAACAATTAATTGTCGGCAAGTCGTCTTGACTTAGAAATGAGTGACCGACATTTCTTGGCGGCCTCATATTGTTTTCGAAATGTATCCATTTGAGCTACAGCAGAGACCTTTTTGCTATTCATTAAGTCTGTGTTCATATACTTCATCAAATGTAAAACGGTAGTTAAATTCTGTTTGCTCATATAATTACCTTCTTTCAAGTAATGCTGTGTTCCTCTTGGCTACGATGCTATTATGCATTATTAAAGTGAATTTGTCAATACTCAGAAAAAATTGATAAAATCATCAAAAAAACACAAAAATTATGGCAATGTATACAATAGTACAACTGCAAATTAAAAAAAATTTAGAAACTCAATGAAAAAAATAAAGTTACAAAACAAGAAAAAAAGATTTTTTGAAAAAATAAGTGAAAAAAATAAAAAAAATTTTGTTAATTATCTATGAGAAAATATCCAAAATAGTCGTATTATTATGCGTGAAAACGGTTTCATTTTAATATGCGTTCAAAGAGCAAACCAGTGCCAAACCAAAATGGTGCATAATCCAAACGAATGACGCCGCGTACATTGAGTGGACTGCTGCTGTAATCCCATGGACAAATCCCTTTTTTCTTTAAAAAAATGCCGCTTATATATTCGGTTAAGAAAATGCAGCAAGTATAAATGCTTCCGCGGAAAAAGACGCTGCGATGTTTTGTCAGCCGATAGATGGGACGAAGAAATGCTGCCAGTCCGTAGATTGGAAACATTAATATAGAAGTTTTGCCCATCAGGCGAAAGTCTTTATGAATCATAGAATGAATGCCGGTGAATAATACTTCCAGGCACCAACCGGTAATGCCGCATTTAATAAAATTATTTTTCATATGTATATTATGCGTAAAAAACAGAAATATATACAAAATCTCATCATCTTCTTAATGTCATATTTATGATACATATGGGTTGCTTTTTCTTTTCAATTCTGGCAAATGTATGTATTGAATAGTTCCGAAATTTGTACTATACTAAAAACCAATAAATAGAAAATACAATATTTGTTTTACAGCTTAGTGTAAAAAGGAGACGATTCAGCATTGCAAGCAGTTTAATTGTAATCCAAAGCGATTGAAATATGAGTTTTTTCATTACTATTTAGGTTGTTCAGAGAACAGTATGGAGGTTATTATGAATGAGAGAGAAGCAAGAGAATATATACAAAGTTTAGAAGGACGAGGTATGGTGTTTGGATTGGAGACAATGCAGGCATTGATGCACGGACTTGGTGATCCGCAAAATCAACTAAAGTTTATTCATATAGCAGGAACAAATGGAAAAGGATCTGTATTGGCATATCTTTCTACCATATTGAAGGAAGCTGGCTATAAAACTGGAAGATATTGTTCTCCCGCATTATTTTGTGAGGAAGAAAAAATTCAGATTAACGAACAAAATATTCCAAAAGAAATTGCTGCACAGGGCATTACAGAAATTCGCCGCGTAATAGAAGCACTTCAAATTATGCCGACGGTATTTGAAGTAGAAACTGCCCTTGCATTTTGGTATTTTCAAAGAGAAGGTTGTGATATCGTTGTATTAGAGACAGGGCTTGGAGGGGATTTGGATGCAACAAATATTGTTACGACAACGATTTGTTCTATTATCACTTCAATCAGTTTGGATCATAGACAGATACTTGGCAATACATTAGCAGAAATTGCATCGCATAAAGCAGGAATTATTAAACCAAACACGCCAGTTGTTCTGCTAAAGCAATCCGAAGAAGTAAGGCAGGTGATCATGCAGCGATGTAAAGAGCAAAATGCAGAACTAATTGAAGCGGATGGAGATGCTGCACGAATTCTATTTGGTACATTGCGCAGACAAGTAATTTTTTATAAAGAATACGAGAAATTGTATTCTCATTTGCTTGGAGTATTTCAGAAAGATAATATTGCAATTGCAATTGAGACGGTCAAACAATTAGAAAAACTTGGATATCCTGTTACGGAACAACAGCTTAGAGATGGAATCTCTCATACGAGATGGAGAGGAAGAATGGAATTGATCTGCAATCATCCATTAGTTTTTATGGATGGCGCACATAATCCTGATGGAGCGTATAAATTAAAAAAGTCTCTGGAACAATATTTTGCGGGAGATAAATGCCATTTTATTATCGGGGTGCTGGCAGACAAAGATTATCCTGCAATGCTTGAGATTCTTCTGCCAAAGGCAAAAGATGTCATTGCAATTACTCCACATAATAAACGAGCACTTCCAGCAGAGAAATTAAAAGAAACGATAAAAAAAATTAACCCAATGATAAAGGTAAAAGTTGCGTCTGATATCGAAGAAGCATGGAACGATGCAGTAAAAAAAGATGAAGTTATCGTTGTTTGTGGTTCTCTGTCATTTTTAGGAGAATTGGAGCGATGTGTTGACCGATGGAAAGAGCAAAAAAATGTGTAAAAAGGGAGAGTTTGAGATGGATAGAGAAAAAATAGAACAGGGTGTCCGATTATTATTGGAAGGAATGGGGGAGAATATCAATCGAGAGGGATTAGTGGAGACTCCATCACGAGTAGCAAGGATGTTTGAGGAAATTTATGGGGGATTGACAAAAGATCCAGCACAACATTTAAAGAAAACATTCACCGCATCAAATAATGAGATGGTGCTTGAAAAAGATATTTTCTTTTATTCTACTTGTGAACATCATTTGCTTCCGTTTTATGGAAAAACACATATTGCATATATTCCAGATGGGAAAGTAGTAGGACTGAGCAAACTGGCACGCACAGTAGAAGTATTTGCGAGACGTCCCCAAATTCAGGAACAGATGACAGTGCAGATCGCGAATGCTTTGATGGAACATCTTCAGCCAAGAGGAGTTATGGTTGTGATTGAAGCGGAGCATATGTGCATGACGATGCGAGGAGTGAAAAAACCTGGAAGTAAGACAGTAAGTTATGTATGCCGAGGATGTATGCAGGATGATGAGATAAAGATTAATCGTGTATTTCAGATGATCAAGCAATAAAAAATAATATTTATGCTGTCAAACTGGCGGCGGAATAAGGAGAGTTATACATTTATGAAAATTGGAAATAAAGAATTTGATATAGAAAAGCATACGTATATTATGGGAATTTTAAATATCACACCAGATTCATTTTCGGATGGGGGACGCTGGAATGCACCAGATAGAGCAGCTGCTCATGCGGAAGAGATGATTCAACAGGGCGTTGATATTTTGGATATTGGAGGAGAATCGACAAGACCTGGACATATTCAAGTAAGTGAGGAAGAAGAAATTCAGCGTGTTGTTCCGATTATTCGTGCAGTAAAACAGCGGTTTGATATTCCAGTATCAATTGATACGTATAAGGCAAATGTAGCAAAAGCGGCAATTGAAGCAGGTGCCGATATGGTAAATGATATATGGGGATTAAAATATGATCCAAATATGGCAAAATTGATTGCAGAGACTAATACAGCGTGTTGTTTGATGCATAATCGGAAAGAAGCGGTTTATGAAAACTTTTTGCAGGATGTATGTGATGATATGCAGCAAACGATTGCTCTTGCAAGACAGGCTGGTATCCCAGAGAATAAGATTGTACTCGATCCTGGTATTGGATTTGGAAAAACATTGCAGCATAATCTGGTGATGACAAAACATATGGATTGTTTGGCGAAGTTTGGATATCCGTTACTGCTTGGAACGAGCCGTAAGTCGATGATTGGATTAACACTAAATCTTCCAGTAGAGCAAAGAGAGGAAGGTACACTTGTAACAACGGTAATGGCGGTAATGAAAGGCTATGCATTTGTACGTGTTCATGATGTCGAAGCAAACCGCCGTGCAATTCAAATGACAGAGGCGATTCTTTTGAGTGAAAGATAATAAAATTGAAGCGGTATAGCAATTTAAGAGGATAAGGTAAAGGAAATACAGTATATGGATAAGATTAAAATTATAGATTTGGAAGTGTTTGCAAAGCATGGAGTATATGAAGAAGAGCAGGTACTTGGACAGAAGTTTTTAGTCAGTGCAATTCTTTATACAGATACAAGGATGGCAGGCAAATATGATGATTTGGAACAATCCATTAATTATGGAAGTATTGCGGCATGTATTACAGCATTTTTGCAGGAGCATACATTTCAGTTAATTGAGACAGTGACAGAGCGATTGGCAGAATATTTATTGCTTCAAACAAAAGGACTAAAAAAAATCCAGCTTGAAATTAAAAAACCGTGGGCGCCAGTTGGACTTCCTCTTAAAACGGTATCGGTAGAGATTGAGAGAGGATGGCAGGAGGCATATATTGCATTTGGCTCTAATATGGGAAATAAAATGGGGTATATTCAGCAGGCAATTAAGGCATTGAAGGAAAATAAATCGATTCGTGTGGAACGAGTTTCATCTATTATAGAGACAGAACCGTACGGAGGAGTGGAACAAGATGTATTTTTAAATGGATGCATGAAAATTTGTACAATACTGCCGCCACTAGAACTATTAGATGTGATGCAGCAATTAGAACAAGAGGCACATCGAGAACGGATCGTTCATTGGGGACCAAGAACATTGGATCTGGATTTGCTGTTTTATGGCAATGAAGTAATGGACAGTGAGCGGTTAAATTTGCCCCATCCAGAAATTGAAAAACGTACATTTGTATTAGAGCCAATGTCAGAAATCGCACCATATTACAGACATCCTGTTACAGGGTATACGATGAAGGAATTGTTAGAACGCTTAAATTAACCGAATCAAAGAAAGAGGAGAAACCATTATGTTAAACTTAGAAGCAATTAGAGGACAGCTCGATGAACTTGATAGTGAACTTGTAGCATTGTTTGAAAAACGAATGAGTCTTTGCAAAGAAGTGGCGGAGTTTAAAATTCAGACAGGAAAGCAAGTGCTTGACCGTAAACGAGAGGCGGAGAAGATTCAGGCGGTGAGAAGTCTCGCACATGGAGAATTAAACCGCAGTGGCGTAGAGGATGTGTTTAAGCAGATTATGGCAGTGAGCCGCAAGCTTCAGTATCAAATGCTTGCAGAACATAATATGCTTGATCCAATTCATTTTCAGGCAGTTGATACAATTAAAAAAGATCATGTAACAGTTGTATATCAAGGTGTTCCAGGAGCATATAGCCAAAGTGCAATGTTCCAATATTTTGGAGATGAGATTGAATATTATGCAGTACATACATGGGATGATGCGATGAAGGCTGTTTCGGAAGGAAAAGCCGATTACGCAGTGCTTCCAATTGAAAATTCGAGTGCAGGAATGGTAGTAGATGTCTGTGATTTGCTTATAAAATATAATAATATAATTGTAGATGAATGCTATTTGAAGGTGAATCATGCCTTGATGGGACTTGCAGACTCTGATATTAGGCAGATTCAGACTGTCTATTCTCATCCGCAAGGGCTGATGCAGTGTGCAAATTATTTAGAAGCACATAAAGATTGGGAAACAATTAGTTTAAATAATACCGCGTTAAGTGCTCAGACGGTTGTACAGCACAATGACCCATCAAAAGCAGCAATTGCAAGTGAATTAGCGGCAAAGCTGTATGGATTAAAAATATTAGAGCATGGAGTAAATGATAATAAAGACAATACAACACGATTTTTAATTGTTGCTCCAACACGTATTTATCGAAAAAATGCAAAAAAATTAAGCATTTGTCTGGAAATCGCACATGAAAGCGGCTCTCTTTATCAGACTTTGTCCCATATTATTTATAATGATTTGAACATGACAAAGATTGAATCTCGCCCAATTCCAGATAAGGCTTGGGAATATCGGTTCTTTATCGATATGGAAGGAAATCTTGGAGATTCAAGTGTACAAAACGCTTTAAAAGGAATGAAAGAAGAAGTTATGAGTTTAAAAGTACTCGGAAATTATTAATCAATACTAAAGTTATTGGAGGAAGAATTATGAATACAACTGATTTAATTTTATACAAAAATGCACCTCATCAAAACTTTTTTGTAGATATGACATGGGTAATGGAACATTATGAAGATGAATTTTACAATAAAGATGATGTAAAAGCGTTATATTTTGAGTGTGTAAATGAATTAGTTGAACTTTCTGCGCATTATGGATTAGAGGGAAATCTGTGGCACGCATATTTGGCATTTGTTATTGCAAATGATGAAAATGCATTTTCCACGGCATGTGAGATGACGGGAAAAGCACAGGGAAGCATATGGGAGCTTGCAAAAATTGATTTTGCAGTATTTCGCGAATTATTTGCATTTGATTTAGCAGTATTGGATCAGGTATTCCATACAAAAGTTGGAGATGTATTAAAAAATTATAAGCATACAAATCAAAAAGGAAATGTATTTAATAAGAGAATTCGAGATCGCATTTGCGAATTGGCATGTCATCTTGCCGAAATGGAAGATGAAGAAAGCTTTGCCGTTTGTGTTGCAGAATTTTATAAAGAATTTGGTGTTGGAAGCTTTGGTCTTCATAAGGCATTTCGTATTAAACATGATGAAAACGATCAAGTAATGATTGATCCTATCACATGTACCGAACATCGAACATTGAGCGATCTTGTTGGATATGAGATTCAAAAGAAGAAATTGATTGACAATACAAAAAATTTCATAGATGGAAAGCCTGCAAATAATGTACTGCTGTTTGGTGACAGTGGAACAGGAAAGTCCTCTAGTATTAAAGCTATTTTAAATGAGTATTACGCAAAAGGACTTCGTATGATTGAAGTGTATAAACATCAATTTCGTGATCTTTCATCAGTCATTGCGCAAATTAAAGACAGAAATTATAAGTTTATTATTTATATGGATGATTTGTCATTTGAAGAATTTGAAATTGAATATAAATATTTAAAAGCAGTCATTGAAGGTGGACTCGAACGTCGTCCAGACAATGTACTGATTTATGCAACGTCAAACCGTCGTCATTTAATTAAAGAAAGCTTTAATGATACAGATGATTATAATGCAGAACTTCATTCTTCCGATACAGTTCAGGAAAAATTATCACTTGTTGCTCGTTTTGGCGTTACGATTTATTATGGTTCACCGAACAAAAAGCAGTTTCAGAACATTGTGCGTCATCTTGCAGAACAGGCAGATGTTCGTATGGATGAGGCCGCTTTGATGGCAGAGGCAAATAAGTGGGAGCTGAGTCACGGAGGATTATCGGGAAGAACGGCACAGCAGTTCATTGATTATATCAAAGGACAGGAAGATTTATAAGAGTAGTAAAATGGGTATTGGAGGTTTATTTTGTTGCTTGCTTATAGCTGCCTCAACAAATCATCATAAGATTTTTCAAGAATTTTTCGTGCACTTTACAAAAAATTAACGTATAATAGAATAAGAGGAACTAACAATTATAAATAGAACGTGCTATAATAAAAAAGCATACGATAATTTGACTGCTTAGGAGGAGAACAAGTCAAATTACGTAAATTATCCGATAAGAAAGGACGGTGAAAATATGGCTGTAACAAGAATGGCAGTCATAGATATTGGCTCTCATGAATTAGACTTAGAGGTATTTGATGTATCTGCCTCAAAAGGAATTGTACAAGTAGACCGAATTCGCCATGCAGTCGCTCTCGGACAGGATACATATCGTCTGAAACGAATTAGTTATCAAGTATTGGATGAGGTATGTAAAGTATTAAATCGCTTTGTAGATATTATGAAAGCATATCATGTAAGTGAATACCGAGTAGTCGGTACAAGTGCACTGCGAGAAGCAGAAAATAATAGCGTTGTATTAGATCAAATACGGCTTCGTACAGGCATTTCTGTACAAGTATTAAGTAACTCAGAACAGCGCTATATTTGCTATAAGGCGGTGGCTGCAAGAAAACATAATTTTAATCGCTTGATCCAAAAAGGAGCAGCATTTGTTGATATTGGCTCTGGAAGTATGCAGATTTCTTTATTTGATAAAAAGTCATTAGTTACAACGCAGAACTTTAAGTTAGGAGCGATGCGGATTCGTGAGATGCTTTCCAAAGTAGGAGACGACCGCACAATGTCTCATTTAGTAGGGGAACTGATTGACAATGATTTAACGACATTTAAAAAGATGTTTTTAAAAGAGCAAGAAACAAAAAATGTCATTTGCATTGGTAATATATTATTCTATTTTCTGAGAAAACTCAATGAGGATGCACCGGAATGGATGAGCGTACAAGAATTTAATGAAATATACAACTATGTACTGCAAAGTTCAGCACGTACGATGGCAGACAAATTAAATATGCCGATGGCATCGGCATCACTTGTACTGCCAACGATGATGATCTGTAAAAAAGTAATTGACTTTACAAATGCAGAGATGGTGTGGGTGCCAGATATTAATATTTGCGATGGTGTCATTGCAGACTTAGCAGATCAGAAAAAGTTAATTTATTTGGAACATGATTTTTCTGCCGATATTGTAATGGCAGCATTAAATATTAGCAAGCGTTATATGGGAAGTAAAAGCCATGGAATGCTGATGCAAAATAATGCCACAAAGATTTTTGACAGTATGAAGCAGTATCACGGAATGGGAAAGAGAGAGCGGCTTTTGCTTCAGATTTCAGCTGTACTGCATGATTGCGGAAAATATATTAGTATGAGTGCTCCAGGAAATTGTGCTTATGACATTATTATGTCAACAGAAATCATTGGATTGTCTCATATGGAGAGAGAAATGGTAGCAAATATCGTTCGTTATAATACAGTAGAATTTCCGTCTTATGTAAAGTTTGAAAGTAAGATGTCAGAGACGCAGTATATGACGATTATGAAGCTTACGGCGATTCTTAGAATTGCAAATGCAATGGATCGCAGTCATAAACAAAAATTCACGAATATTAAAACATCCGTGAAAAATCAAATATTAACCATTACAACCGAGTCAATGGATGATATTTCATTAGAAAGAGTGTTATTTAAAGAGAAAGCAGATTTCTTTGAAGAAGTGTTTGGAATTCGTCCTGTTTTAAAGCAAAAGAAGGGGGTATGCTAAATGGATGAAGAATTATTAAAGCCAGAATATTACCGCAATCGAGAGTTAAGTTGGATTCAGTTCAATTACCGTGTCTTAGAAGAAGCAAGAGATAAGACATTGCCATTGTTTGAACGTCTTAAATTCTTAAGTATTACTGCTTCTAATTTGGATGAATTTTTCATGGTACGTGTGGCATCATTGAAAGATATGGTTCACGCTAAATATAAAAAGCCAGATATTGCTGGCTTAAAACCAGAGGAACAGTTAGTACAGATATCAAAAGAGCTGCATGAATTTGTTGCATTGCAGTACTCCACATATAATCGAGGTCTGCTGCCATTACTTGAGCAGGAAAAGGTGACGATTCTTACTTCTCATAAAAAGTTAAATAAAGAACAGAAAAAATTTGTTGACGAATATTTTATGAAAAACGTATATCCAGTTTTGACACCTATGGCAGTAGATTCTTCTCGCCCGTTTCCATTGATTCGTAATAAGACATTGAATATTGCATCATTGATTCGTAAAAAAGGAGAGGCAGATGCGCAGCCAGATTTTGCGACAGTGCAAGTGCCTTCCGTACTTCCACGTATTGTAAAAATTCCGTCCGAGGAGGGAATTACAATCATTTTACTCGAACAAATTATTATGCGCAATATTCAAAAGCTATATTTGAATTATGATGTAGTATGTGCTCATCCATACCGAATTGAGAGAAATGCCGATTTAAGTATTGATGAAGAAGAAGCAGCAGATTTATTAAAGGAAATTCAAAAACAGTTAAAGAAGAGACAGTGGGGAGAGGTCATCAAGTTAGAAGTTGATGAGAAGATAGATAAAGATTTGCTCCATATCTTGAAAAAAGAGCTGAATACAAAGGAAGATGATATCTATAGCATTCCAGGTCCACTTGATCTTACATTCTTAATGAAAGTGTATGGAATTGATGGATATGATTATTTAAAGACACCAAAGTATATTCCAAAGAAAGTACCACAGATCAATCCAGAACTGTCACTGTTTGATAATATTAAAAAGGGTGATATTTTGCTGCATCATCCATACCAGACATTTGATCCAGTCGTTGATTTTATTCGCCAGGCATCCATTGATCCAAAAGTGCTTGCAATTAAGCAGACATTGTACCGTGTAAGCGGTAATTCACCGATCATCGCAGCATTAGCGCGTGCCGCAGAAAATGGCAAACAAGTTACTGTACTGGTAGAGTTAAAGGCACGTTTTGATGAAGAAAATAATATTATATGGGCGAAGATGTTGGAAAAGGCAGGCTGTCATGTTATTTACGGTCTGCTCGGATTAAAAACACATAGTAAAATTACACTTGTTGTAAGAGATGAAGAAGATGGAATATGCCGTTATGTTCATCTTGGAACAGGTAACTACAATGATGCGACAGCAAAATTATATACAGATTGTGGTTTGCTCACTTGCAATCCTGCAATTGGAGAAGATGCAACAGCCGTATTCAATATGCTTTCTGGTTATTCTGAGCCGCTTGGATGGAATCGTCTTTCTGTTGCACCACTTTGGCTGCGTCATCGTTTCATTCGTCTGATTCAGCGTGAGGCACAATATGCACGAGAAGGAAAAGAAGCACATATTGTAGCAAAAATGAATTCTTTATGTGATAAAGAAATTATTGCTACATTATATGAAGCAAGTCAGGCAGGAGTGAAAATCGAATTGATTATTCGAGGAATTTGCTGTCTGAAAGTTGGAATTCCTGGTATTAGCGAAAATATTTCAGTTCGTTCCATTGTTGGAAACTTCTTGGAGCATAGCCGCATTTTCTATTTCCATAATGATGGAGCAGAAGAAGTATATATGGGAAGTGCGGACTGGATGCCGCGTAACTTGGACAAGCGAGTAGAAATTTTATTCCCAGTGGAAGATTTAAAGTTAAAAGAAGAAGTAAAGCATATTTTGCAAGTTGAATTAGATGATACGGTTAAAGCACGTATTTTGCAAAAAGACGGCAAATATGAACGTGTCGATCGACGCGGAAAGCCAGCTGTTAATTCACAAGACCAATTCTGCGAAGAAGCAGCGGCAGCAGAAAAACAAGAAAAAGAGACAATTGGCCGTATTTTTATTCCAATGGAACGTCCAAAAGAGTCAGAGTAGAATTAGTAAAAAGAAAACTCAGAATGAGATATTTCTTAACTTTAAGTAGAATACTGGAATAAAAAAGGTGGTTTTATCGCTATAGTTTGCTGTGAAGATGAAACCACCTTCTTTTATGTGGACGCATAAGACAAGCCAAAATGTTTGTCTAGTTTGAATAAAATGAAGCATCCAAAATATTTAATACATAATGTATATGTTTTGTGAGTGTGTTTGCCTAATTGGACTAGAATCCTTCTGTTCTTCGGAGCTTTCGTAGTTCATAACGTTTCTTTCCGCCTTCCCATTCGGCTTTTTCACTTTCTGTTTCTATGATTAATCCTGGAACTTTTACGGGATTGCCTTCTCGGTCAATTGCGACAAAGATCAGGTAAGCACGATTAATTGAGTGGCGTTTTCCTGATAAATCTTCCGTATACGTATCAACGCGAACTTCCATAGAAGAAGTACCAACATAGGTTAGATGGGCGATCAAGACAACCATATCATGAATAGAGGCCCCTTCTTTAAAGTTTAGATTATCAATTGCAGCAGTTGTAACTTCACATTCCGAATGACGCTTTGCAACAATCGCAGCAATTTCGTCAATCCATTGCATAAGAATTCCACCAAACAGACGACCATACGTATTCATATGCTGAGGATGTAAAATATAAACTTGTTCCGTTTTTGAGTCTGATACATGTTTTTTTTGTAACATAAAATCTCCATTTCTTCGCCAGTATGTGGCAATATCAATAGTTGTTTTTTGTTTTACAGGTCACAAAGTCATTATGTGCAAAAACATGACCTTTTGATCCTAGTATTATTATATGATTTTTTAGAATATAGCACAAGCTAAGAAATAGAAAGCAGCAGTCTGAAAGTTATTTTATAGTATAGACAAAATAAAAAGAAATAGAAGCAGCACATATTGACAGATAGAGAAAAAAAGGATAAAGTAATAGTTTAGACAGGCCGCGAATATCTGTTTGATTGATAAAAATAGGATAGTAAGAGAAATGCCTTGATTAGTAAAAAATGTAAGAAATTTTTAAGAAATTTTTCTGAAAATTCCGAGGCTTCTTCTGCTATTATTAAATAGAAATAAGAAGAGAATGTTTTAGGAGGGGAAAACGATGTATCGTATTTTAGTTTGTGACGATGATAAAGAAATCGTAGATGCAATTGAAATATATTTAAAACAGGAGGGATATGAGATTTTAAAGGCATATGATGGAATTCAGGCATTAAAGATGATACAAGAAAATGAGGTGCATCTGCTGTTGATTGATATTATGATGCCAAAGATGGATGGAATTCGCGCAACGTTAAAGTTAAGAGAAAGCTCCCAGATTCCAGTTATCATTTTATCTGCTAAATCAGAAGATACGGATAAAATATTAGGTCTAAATATTGGAGCAGATGATTACATAACAAAGCCGTTTAATCCATTAGAATTAATTGCAAGAGTACGTTCACAGATTCGTCGCTACACGTCTTTTGGTTCTATTAATCAGACAAAAGAAAGTGAGTGTTATCGCTCAGGAGGATTATGGATTGATAATGACAGAAAAATCGTTATGGTTGATGATGAAGAAGTAAAATTGACGCCAATTGATTACAGGATTTTGCTGCTCCTTTTAAAAAATGCAGGTAAAGTATTTTCAATTGAAGAGATTTATGAGTCGGTTTGGAATGAACAGGCATTTGCAGCAGATAATACAGTTGCTGTTCATATTCGTAGAATTAGAGAAAAAATTGAAATCAATCCGAGAGATCCAAGATATTTAAAAGTAGTATGGGGAATTGGCTATAAAATTGAAAAATATTAAAGAGTGTTGTTTTCGTCAATGAGCAGGCAGAAAAATGGATAATAAATATTCGCTTTCTTTTATTGTTAGAATAACAGAAAGTATGCCCTCCATTGACGATTGGAAAAGAGAGGTGAAATTGGATGCCTGTATGGAAGCGTTCTAATGTATGGAAAATAATAGCCTGGATATTTAATTTTATTTGTCCGCTCATTGTTGCAGGCTTAATTATGGTAACGATTACCCTGTACAATAGAACTTTATACAATGAGTGGAAACAAAATATACCATTTGTGGAATCCAATTTGTTTCGGAGGACGATGAATTCTTGTATGGAATATTTTGGGATGATGAGCAATACGGAAGAATACATAAAAAGCGATAATTTACAAAATACAATCGTTGCAATTGATACACCATATGGGATAGTTACAAATGGAGATAAAGATATTGTAACAAACTGGGTTGAACAGTGCAGACAGTTAGATACAACAAAACTGCCAGATTATAAAGGGTTTGGGGAGGCGATTGAAATGCCTACGCCAGCTTATGGAGTTTCAACAGGAGAAGAACAATATTTAATTTTTGCAAAGGAAGATGGCATAATTTATCAACTTGCTGCAATTGTTTATCCAAATGGTGAAAAAGAAAATTATTATGCAAGTAGTATGATGATTGATCCGATGAATACATTGTTGGGAATTCGAGGAGATGGAACAATCTATACATTTTTAGATGATACATTTTCAGGAGAAGATGACTTGAAACAGATGAATATTTTTTATTCTAAAGGGAAAATACTCTTTCAAGCAGCCTTTATTATTTGTATTGCATGTGTTGTTTTGTATAGTATCTCGTTGATCTACTTAATTGCCGCGGCAGGACATAAGAAAGGTTCCAATGAGATCCACTTGACCCGATATGATAAAATTCCAGGGGAATTGATTGCAGCAGTGATAGTTGCATATTTTTCTTTTTTGCCAGCTTTTATGATTTATATAGTAAGGGAATATGCTTATATTCCGTATTTAAAGTATGATATAAGATCTTTATATAATATGGGTCAGCTATTGATTGCTGGGATTCCATTTTTGGGAATATATCTTATTACTTATCTTGTGCTGATGACATGGATTATGCGTATTGTGCGCAGAAAAAAAGTGCAAGTGACATATTGGGATACGAGTATTTTTCATATTATTAGCAATAAAATCAGCATATTTTATAATGCAAGAAAAGAAATTGGACGAGTATTTCTATTGCTGATAGGAGGGATCGGAGTATTTTTTATATCAATGTTACTGTTAGGTTCCGATGGAATTGTGGCTTTGATTGGATTGATTGGAGTGATTACTACGCCTATTATTGTAATAAAAACATGGATTCAGCAAGCAATTTGGAGAGATCAGATTTATGAAGGAATTGACCATATTGCACAAGGGGATGTTGGATATAAAATTAAAACAAATCGGATGAAATCAAATGAAAAAAAGGCTGCGGAGCAGATTAATCATTTAGGAGAAGGGCTGTATCGTGCCGTCACAGAAGCAACAAAAAATGAAAGATTAAAGTCAGAACTTATCACGAATGTTTCGCATGATATTAAGACACCGCTTACTTCGATTATCAATTATGTAGATTTGATTAAGAGAGAGGATGTCGAAAATGAGAAAATAAAAGAATATATTAAGATTTTGGATGAAAAATCACAGCGTTTAAAGCATTTGACAGAAGATTTAGTGGAAGCGTCAAAAGCAAACACTGGTAATCTTACGTTAAATATGGAAAAAATAGATTTTATGCAGTTAATTTATCAGACACTCGGAGAGTTTCAGGATAAATTTGAAGAACGCCAGCTCATCACAGTAACAAAGCTTGATAAAAGCCCAATTTGGATCTATGCGGATGGAAGAAGGGTTTGGCGTGTGATGGAAAATTTATTGCAAAATGTATATAAATATGCAATGCCGCAGACACGCGTCTATATTGAGTCTGTTACGACAGCAACGAAAACAATGGTTACAATCAAAAATATATCAGAAAACCCACTTAATATTCCTGCTTCTGAACTGACAGAGCGATTTATTCGTGGGGATGTGGCGCGAACAACGGAAGGAAGTGGATTAGGATTATCTATCGCAAAAAGCTTAACAGAGTTAATGAATGGAACATTTGAATTATATTTAGATGGAGATTTATTCCGTGCGACTGTTTCGTTCGACCGATTTGGTGTTGAGCAGGAAGAAAAAGAAGAGGATGAAGCAGATGCATTTGCCTGGGAGGATTTTATAAAAAAATCAGATTTAAATAGGAAAGAAAACGAAAGACAGCCAGAAAAAGAGTCGAGACATACAGAAAAGAAACGTAAGATAACATTATTTTCCATGTGGAAAGATCTTGGGGGACAGATGAAAAACTTTAATTTAAAAAAGAGATAAAAGAATTGGCAGGAAGATTTATTATGCAAAATGATGAGTCTTCCTGTATTTTTATAGAAAAAGATTTATTTGCTGCATATAGGTGTGCAGAATGGGAAGTTCTTTCTGAATAACAGCTGAGAAGTTGAATCAGGAATTGTTTATTTTTTCTGAATGGTATTGACAGATTTTGACTTTTTTATAAAGTATGATTATAATAAGAATATACAATAAGAATGTTAATTGATAATAAGATGAATAATGAAGTGTAATCTTATCAAGATGAATTTTTATATTTATGTAAAGGAGATATAAATAAGAGGAAAATTTATTTTTAATAGATAAAAAATCAAGATCAGTCATTTGTTAGAGAAAATATGAATGAATTTGAAGTGTTTTAAAAGAAAATGATTGGCTTTTAAAAGATTCATGCTATAATAAAATATCAAAGGAGAAAACACATGTTAACAGAAGAACGCTATCATGAAATTTTGGAATTACTGAATAAGAAGGGAGCTGTTACAGTTATAGAATTAACTAAAGTCCTTCAAACATCGGAATCTACAATTCGGCGAGATTTGAATGCACTTGCAAAGATGGGGAAGATTAATAAAGTCCACGGCGGAGCGACTGCGTTAGAAAAGATGATGCAGATAGAAGAAAATATGGAAATAAAATCAATGCGTTTTCAGGAGGAAAAAGAAAAGATTGCACAGTATGCAGCTTCTTTGATTCGAGACGGAGATTTTATTTACATTGATGCAGGAAGTACGACGGATAAATTAGTTGATGCGATCAGTAATATGAATGCAACTTATGTAACGAATGGTATCATTCATGCGAGAAAACTAACACAAAGGGGACATAAAGTTTATATTATTGGTGGGGAGTTTAAGCCAGTTACAGAAGCCATTGTCGGTGCACAAGCATTAAAATCAATCAGTATGTTTAACTTTACAAAATGTTTTCTTGGAGCAAATGGAATTCATAAAACGGGAGGGTATACAACACCAGATGTTGACGAAGCACTTGTAAAGGCAGAGGCGATAAAACGAAGTTTTGTTTCATTTGTATTAGCAGACCATTCAAAATTTGGTGCGGTATCTGCCACAGTATTTGGAGATCTGCGTCAAGCATGTATTATCACCGATGAACTGCCTGATAAAACATATCAGGAAATAACAATAATTAAGGAGGTTCTAAAATGATTTACACAGTAACATTTAATCCAGCAATTGATTACGTTGTGCGGATGGATTCATTTCTTTTAGATACTGTAAATCGTACTATTGCAGAGGAAATCTATTATGGTGGAAAAGGAATTAATGTTTCCGCTGTTTTAAGAGAGTTAGGACATGATTCAATGGCACTTGGATTTATTGCTGGATTTACTGGAGATGAGATTGCAGAAGGATTAAACAAGCAGGGAATCCATACCGATTTTATCCGTTTGGATGAAGGAATGTCACGTATTAATGTCAAGATTAAAGCACAGCAGGAGACGGAGATCAACGGTCAGGGACCACATATCAGTGAGGCAGCAGTGGAGCAGCTGTTTGATAAACTGGATAGTTTGAAAGCAGGAGACGTGCTTATTTTAGCAGGAAGTATTCCAACTTCTATGCCGGAAGACAGCTATGAACAGATTATGGCACGTTTGGACGGAAAAAATATACAGATCGTTGTAGATGCGACAAAGAGTCTTCTTGTCAATGTATTAAAATATCATCCATTTTTAGTAAAACCAAATAATCATGAATTGGGTGAGATTTTCCATACGGTATTGAAGACAAGTGATGAAATAATAGAAGCAGCTAAAAAATTACAGCAGATGGGTGCAAGAAATGTTTTGATTTCTATGGCTGGAGATGGAGCAATTTTAGTTGCTGAAAATGGAGAAATTCATCAAATTGGTGTGCCAAAGGGAAAAGTTCAGAACTCCGTTGGAGCAGGAGACTCTATGGTAGCTGGATTTACCGCAGGATATATGGAAAAGCAAGATTATTTGTATGCATTGAAACTTGGAACTGCATGTGGAAGTGCGACTGCATTTTCAAAAGGACTTGCAGTGAAAGAAGATATTGAACAGTTACTCAAGCAAATATAATGGATGTTATTTAAGTAGCAGTACTTAAAATCAGATGTAAAATAAAAAAGGAAGGAGTAATTATATGCGTATTACAGAATTATTGAAAAAAGATGCCATTCTCCTTGGAGCTGCTCCAAAGCATAAAAATGAAGCAATTGATATTCTTGTTGGATTACATGAAAAAGTGAGAAATATTACAGATAAGGCTCAGTATAAGGCTGGCATTTTAGCACGTGAAGAGGAGGGAACGACAGCGATCGGTGAAGGAATTGCGATTCCTCATAGTAAAAATGCAGCAGTAAAGAAGGCTGGTATCCCTTCTATGACAGTGCCAGTTGGTGTTGATTATGATTCTATTGATGGGGAGCCATCAAATTTATTCTTCATGATTGCAGCTCCCTGGGAGGTGAACGTCGTTTTCTCTATCCAATGGAAGATAATACCTTATGTAATAGACAAAGTCTAGGAGTGAATAATCATACAGCAAAGTATGTAACTTATACACGTATCTATGGTTGGATGATATTCAGAGGAGAACCCTCTTACCAACCTTGATATAGATTCAATAAATGATGTAGAAGACTGCTATTGGTTTATGACTACATCATACCAGGAGGTAGGTATATGCAATGATCAGAGACAGTAAAACTTTATATGACGAAAGAGCAAAAATCTCTTATTGTTATGGCTATGAACGAGTATAGAACTACCGTCAATGGTCTTGTTTCTGCTGCCACAAATGGTATATCTATAAGGAAATATACTTCTAAAGACGTTAATGCTAAATTGCCGTCTGCACTCATTAACCAGTGTATCCGTGACGCTAAATCTATTGTAAACAAGTACACCAAAGAATGTCGTAAAGTTTCAACTAAGAATAAGAAACTTGCCAAACAAG
>JALFSR010000035.1 GCA_022778745.1 Clostridiales bacterium | reverse complement strand
AAGAAAACTTGGAAAGCTGACACCAATAGAGTTTCATCAAAAAATGATATTAGCTGCATAAAAATGCCGCCCTGTTACGGGCGGCCAAAGCCAAAAAACTTTTGATATTTAAAATGTCTACTTGACGGGTAGCACACCATTTATGCGGTTTTCCGGCGTTTTCTAATCCCTCAACCGACCTAAAATCATCTTGTAGCAGAGAGAAAAATCCTACTATTTTTTAACTATTATAGAGTAAAAAGGGATGGGAAAATTGCTGAGATATTTGTTTGGCAGACTTGCATCCTTTTTTGCTTTATGATAGAATCGTTTTATATTTGCTCGTAATGAAGGCAGTTGTTAAAATAAAAAAACATGAGGAGGAATTTATGCCGATAAATTGGATTGGACTGATCATAGGGGTAGGAATCATTGGCATTGTATGTCTGATGATTTCTTGTTTTGAATTGCATCACCTTGTTGTGACCGAGTATGAAATTGCATCAGTCAAGCTTGCTAAGACATGGGACGGTTATCGCATTGCGATGCTTGGAGATCTTCATGACAATGAATTTGGGGAACATAATGAACAATTAATTCGTGCAGTAAAAGAGGCAAATCCAGATATCATTTGTATTGTGGGAGATACTATGGTAGTAAAAGAGTGGAAAAAGAAAGATTTTTCTATTACTGAGACGTTATTGCAGGCACTTTCTGAAATTGCACCAATTTATTATGCAAATGGAAATCATGAGATGCGAATGCAAGTATATGCAGATCAGTATCCTGGGTGGATGGAAGAATTTCAACGCATTTTGCATCAGTATCATGTAAATTATCTTGTAGATGATACAGTGAAATTAAATAAAGATGGAAAAACGATTGCTCTTTCTGGATTAGATATCGGGGATGAGTATTATAGATTAAAAGGAAAGAAAAAAATAATGGAGCCGCACTATATTGAGCAGAAAATTGGACTATGTCGCGCGGATCAATTTCATATTTTGCTTGCTCATACGCCGCTGTATATTGAAGATTATGAGAAATGGGGTGCAGATCTTGTGTTTGCTGGGCATTTTCATGGCGGAACAATTCGACTTCCAATTTTAGGGGGTGTGATGTCACCGCAAATGCAGTTTTTTTCTAGGCTTGATCGAGGACTGATTAGACGAGGTATGACAAGAATGATCGTAACGGGAGGGCTTGGCACACATTCGATTAATGTACGTCTGAATAATCCTCCTGAGCTTGTTGTCGTTACATTGCGAAGTGGTGATCGGAAGGATCAGTGTCAAAAAAGAAAACGAGTAAAAAAAGGAAAATGAAATGAAATTATCAATAAAATTAGAGACATTTGAAGGACCGTTAGATCTGCTTTTTCATTTAATTGATAAAAATAAAGTAAATATTTATGATATTCCGATTGCAGAGATTACAGACCAATATATGCAATATGTCAATGCAATGGATCGTACAGATTTAGACTTAGTAAGTGATTTTCTTGTCATGGCAGCGACATTATTAGATATTAAATCAAAGATGCTGCTTCCAGTTGAAAAAAATGAGGACGGGGAAGAAATTGACCCAAGACAAGAGTTAGTGGAACGATTGATAGAATACAAAATGTATAAGACGATGGCACAGCAGCTAAAAGACATGAATTTTGATGCACAACAGCAGCTTTATAAGATTCCTACAATTCCAGCAGAAGTGGCAAAGTATGAAAAACCCGTTGATTTGGAAAAATTATTTGAGGGAGTGACATTGCAGAGACTGCATTCAGTCTTTGAGATGGTAATGAAACGACAGATAGATAAATTGGATCCAATTCGAAGTAAGTTTGGAACGATTCAGCAAGATCCTGTCAGACTGTCCGATAAGCTTGGTCATATTTTTGATTATGCAAAACAAAATCAAATATTTCAGTTCCAAAACCTTTTGGAATCACAGCATAGTAAGATAGATATTGTCGTTACATTTTTAGCGTGTCTGGAATTAATTAAAATTGGAAAATTATTAATGAGTCAGGAAGAAGTGTTTGGTGACATTATGCTGGAATGGAATCCAAACTGTACAGTAGAAATTACGAAAGAAGATATGGAACAGTATGATTAAGAAAATAGAAAATCCAATTTGATTTTATGCAACGTTTAAAAGTTTGCAATGATTAATAGATGACCTATGAAAAATTTATGAGGAGAGGAGGATGACAATCAAAAGAATTGGTTGTCGTTTTTCAATAAAATTTATGAATTATGATCAATATGAGCCGATTATTGAGGCAATTTTATTTACACTTGGACGAGCTGTTTCAGCTGAAAAGATTGCAGCCGCAGTAGAACTTGATCTGAAGTCAACGAAACAGGTGATTCATCAAATGATGCAGCGATATCAATTAGAAAATAGAGGAATTCAAATTTTAAAATTAGAAAATAAATATCAGCTTTGTACAAAAAGAGAATATTATAATTATTTAATCCGTATTGCGTCACAGCCAAAAAAACATGTACTTACAGATGTATTATTAGAAACACTTTCAATTGTAGCATATAAGCAGCCTGTTACAAAGGCGGAAATTGAACGGATTCGAGGCGTAAAGAGCGACCATGCAATTAATAAGCTGATTGAGTATGATCTCATTCAAGAAGTAGGACGATTGGATGCACCAGGACGTCCCATTTTGCTTGCCACGACAGAAGAATTTTTAAGATGTTTTGGTGTTTCTTCAATTAATGATCTTCCTATGATGGATGAGGAACAGATGGAAGAGATGAAAGAAGAGGCAGAAGAAGAAATTGCAGTGACAATGTAATGATGATTGAACGGAACAGTGTGTTGTAGATAGTGATTGAATAATGAGAGGGGAAAATTTGGATACACGTAGTATATTAGAAAAAATAAAATTAGGACAATTATCGGTAGATAAAGCGGAACAGATGCTGCGCAGACAGCCGTTTGAAGAAATGGGGTTTGCGACATTAGATACGCATAGAAAACTACGTTCTAGATTTGTGGAAGTGATTTTTTGCAGTGGTAAGACAGATGAACATTTACTGCATATTGTAGAAAAACTTTATGAAGAAGAGGGAGAAGTATTTGGAACACGGGCATCTCTTCATCAATATGAATTATTAAAGCAGACGTATGAATTGATTCAATATGATCCAATTTCCAAAATTATTAAAATTGAAAAAGAAGAGAAGATACGGACGGGAAATATCGTTGTATGTACTGCGGGAACTGCCGATATTACAGTGGCAGAAGAAGCTGCACAGACGGCAGAATATTTTGGAAGTTATGTGGAATGAGTTTATGACGTTGGAGTAGCAGGAAATCATCGTTTACTATTAAAATTGGAGACGATTCAACGTGCAAATTGTGTCATTGCAGTGGCAGGAATGGAGGGTGCTTTGCCAAGTTTCATAATTAAAAAATTGTGAGAGTTTTTTCTATATGTATTGATATTTTGTAAAGTTATAGTGATGTCACGGCAGACTTTTTGTAAATCATTTTTATGAGTGAAACCAAGGAGTCCGCAGTGACATTTTGTAAATAGAAAGCTGTAATTATGTGTTGACATTATAGAATAATTATAAATAGCTGCAATAATGTTTTACAAATAAAAATGTAGCTATATTGTAAAATATAATATAACATGCTATAATCATTTTGTTTACAAAAAATAGAGGGGATTGGAGGATACGTATAAATGAAAAGAAAATGGAAAAAACAGCTGATTATTATTCTTGCTTGTATTGTTTTAATAGGAATTTATGCAATTTCAGTCAACTATTATATGAAGTTTTCTGTGAAAGATCGGATTGTTTCAGAAATAAATGAGGGGGATGTGGACTGTGTGTTAGTGCTTGGAGCAGGTGTGAAAAAAGATGGCACACCAAGTTTGCTGTTAAGAGAACGATTGGAGCTTAGTATTAAGTTGTATCAGACAAATGCTGCACCCAAAATTTTAATGAGCGGAGATCATGGACGAGCTGGTTATGATGAAGTAAATAAGATGAAAGAGTTTGCCGTGGAACAGGGCGTTCCTTCACAAGATATATTTATGGATCATGCAGGATTTTCTACCTATGAAAGTATGTATCGTGCACGAGATATTTTTCAGGCAAAAAAAGTGATCATTGTAACACAAAAGTATCATTTGTATCGTGCTTTGTATATTGCAGAAAAATTGGGATTGGATGCATACGGTGTGGCAGCGGATCAAGTGCAGTATAAGGGAAGTCTTTATCGGGAATTTAGAGAGATTATCGCAAGAAATAAAGATTTTTTAAAGACAATTATCCAACCGAAGCCGACATATCTTGGAGAAGTGATTCCAGTAAATGGAGATGGTAATGCTACAAATGATAAATAGATGCAGAAAGCAGATGAAAGCATAGAATGGAGATTAATATGAAAAAAGTGGCAAATTGTGAGTATTGTATGAATTATTCTTATGATGAGGACTATGAATGTTATGTGTGCGAAGTGAATTTAGATGAAGACGAGATGGCAAAATTTATTACAAATACATTTCATGAGTGTCCTTATTTTCATTACGGAGATGAATATCAGATTGTAAAAAAGCAAATGTAATAAAATTATTTGAAAAACATTTGACAAATTGAGGAGATTTCCTTAGTATGATACTAGGGTTCAAAAGTAATATATCTTTGTTTGTAAATTTTAAGAAAATAGACAATCTTTTGATCTCAACAGTATTAAAATATATAGATGAGGTGTTGTATGTATAATTACGTTGATTTGGATAAAATAAATTTAGAACAGCCTGCACCAGCACAAGAGCCAGAACGCCAGTATTATTTTATGGCAAAGGTGCGGGAGCTTGTGAAAAAACAGGCAGATGAGTTAGGACGTCCATTAAAAGTTTATAACTTAGTAGTTGGATGTCAGATGAATGCAAAAGATTCGGAAAAACTGCTTGGTATTTTGAGAGAAGTTGGCTATGAGGAGACAGAAAGTGAAGATGGTGCAGATCTTGTTATTTACAATACTTGCACAGTAAGAGAAAATGCAAATCAGAAAGTATATGGAAGACTTGGTTATCTGAATAGCTTAAAGCGGACAAATCCACATATGATGATTGCACTTTGCGGCTGTATGATGCAGGAAGCGAACGTTGTAGAGACGATTAAGAAAAGTTATCGGTTTGTTGATATTGTGTTTGGAACACATAATATTTTTAAGCTGGCAGAGATTTTATATCAGCGTATGACAACGAAAAAAATGGTGATTGATATTTGGGATGGAACGACAGCGATCGTGGAAGATCTTCCAGCAGAGAGAAAGTATTCGTTTAAATCAGGAGTAAATATTATGTTTGGCTGTAATAATTTCTGCAGCTATTGTATTGTTCCACATGTAAGAGGACGAGAACGCAGCCGTAATCCAGAAGATATTATTCATGAAATTGAGGGACTTGTGGCAGATGGTGTAGTAGAAGTAATGCTGCTTGGTCAAAATGTAAATTCTTATGGAAAGACATTGGAACATCCAATTAGTTTTGCAGAGCTTTTGCGTCGAGTAGAAGCGATTGAAGGATTGCAGAGAATCCGTTTTATGACATCCCATCCAAAGGATTTATCAGATGAGTTGATTGAAGTAATGAAACAGTCGAAAAAAATCTGTCGTCATCTTCACTTGCCATTACAGTCAGGAAGTACAAGAATATTAAAAGAAATGAATCGAAAGTATACAAAAGAGCAATATTTGGAATTGGCAGGAAAGATCCGAAAAGAGATTCCAGATATCTCGATTACAACAGATATTATTGTTGGATTTCCAGGAGAGACGGAAGAAGATTTCTTAGAAACAATGGATGTCGTAGAGAAAGTACGCTATGACAGTGCATTTACATTTATCTATTCTAAGAGAACAGGTACTCCAGCTGCTTCTATGGAAAATCAAGTTCCAGCCAATTTAGTAAAAGATCGATTTGATCGTTTATTAAAGCAAGTGCAGCGGATTTCGACAGAAATGAGCAGCAAAGATACTGGAAAAGTGATGGATGCATTAGTTGAGGGTGTTGATGAAAAAAATAAAGAATTATTGACAGGACGTCTGAGTAATAATGTAATGGTTCATTTTCCAGGAGATCCATCGTTAATTGGTACGATTGTGCCAGTGAAACTGGAGCAATCAAAAGGATTTTATTATATTGGTACAAAAGTAGAGTAAAAGAAGAGAGGAAGTTTAAAGTGACACAGCTATCTCCGATGATGCAGCAGTATATGAATACAAAAAAAGATTATGAAGACTGCATTTTATTTTATCGTCTTGGTGATTTTTATGAAATGTTTTTTGACGATGCACTGACTGCTTCAAAAGAATTGGAAATTACATTGACAGGAAAAGACTGTGGATTAGAGGAACGGGCACCGATGTGCGGCGTTCCTTATCATGCAGCAGAAACATATTTAAATCGTCTTGTACAAAAAGGATATAAAGTTGCTATTGCGGAACAGATAGAAGATCCCAAACAGGCGCGTGGAATCGTAAAAAGAGAAGTGGTGCGGGTGGTAACACCAGGCACCATTTTAAATGCAAGTGCATTAGATGAAGGAAAAAATAATTATTTGATGGCAATTTTTTATGTAGATGGGCGTTATGGAGTATCCATCACAGATGTTACGACAGGTGATTATTTTGTTACAGAGATTGAAAGAAGTCAAGAATTATTGGATGAGGTTTATAAATTTACTCCATCGGAAATTATTTATAATCATGCATTTTGTATGAGTGGGGCAAATTTAGGACAGTTAGAAGCTCAGATTTCATTTATTACGTCTGCATTGGATGATCCGTATTTTAGTGAAGAAAACTGCAAAGCGATTTTACAAGCCCATTTTCATACCGAGCAGTTGGATGAAATTGGTTTAAAAAATTATCCAGTCGGATTAATTGCAGCAGGTGCATTAATGCAATATTTGTATGAGACACAAAAAAGTACAATGAATCATATTACAAAAATTTGTCCGTACACGGTTGGCAAATATATGATTATTGATACTTCCACGAGAAGAAATTTGGAATTGACGGAAACACTTCGAGAAAAACAGAAAAAAGGAAGTCTGTTGTCAGTGTTGGATAAGACAAAGACGGCAATGGGAGCAAGACTGCTGCGTAATTATATTGAGCAGCCACTTGTTTCACGATCAGAGATTTTAAAACGTCAGCAGGCAGTTGCAGAGCTTGGAAAAAATTATATTTTGCGGGAAGAATTAAGAGAATATTTGAATTCGATTTATGATTTGGAACGCTTGATTGGAAGAATTAGCTATTGTACAGCAAACCCAAGAGATTTGATTGCATTTAAAAATTCACTGGAGATGATTCCTCATATTAAATATATTTTAAAAGAGTTTCATACAGCTGCATTGAAAGAAATTGAGCAGGATATGGACTCATTGGAAGATGTTTATGATCTGATCGAACAGTCCATTGTTGATAATCCGCCAATTGCAATAAAAGAAGGTGGAATTATTAAAGAGGAATTTGATGAGGAAGCGGATAAACTGCGTCATTCAAAGACAGAAGGAAAAACATGGCTCTCAGAATTAGAGCAAAAAGAGCGGGAACGGACAGGAATTCGGAATATGAAAATCAAATACAATAAAATATTTGGATATTACCTTGAAGTTACGAATTCATTTAAAGATCTTGTTCCAGAAGATTATATCAGAAAGCAGACACTTGCAAATGCAGAACGCTATATAACTCCAGAATTAAAAAAATTAGAGGATATGATTTTAGGTGCAGAAGACAAACTGTATGCGTTAGAGTATCAATTGTTTTGTACCGTACGAGACAGCATTGCTGCACAGGTAATGCGAATTCAGCAGACCGCAAAAGCGATTGCAAAATTGGATGTACTGGCATCGTTTTCCTCTGTGGCAGAGCAGCAAAATTATGTCAAACCAATGATTAATGAAAGAGGAATTATTGATATTAAAAATGGAAGACATCCTGTGGTAGAGCAAATGACTCCAAACAATATGTTTGTTGCCAATGATATTTATCTGGATAATTCGGCAAATCGAGTAGCGATTATTACTGGTCCGAATATGGCAGGAAAATCGACTTATATGAGGCAAGTTGCATTGATTACATTGATGGCTCAGATTGGAAGCTTTGTGCCAGCAGATTCCGCGAATATTGGAATTTGTGATCGTATTTTTACTCGCGTCGGAGCATCGGACGATCTTGCATCGGGACAAAGTACATTTATGGTTGAGATGACAGAAGTAGCAAACATACTAAAAAATGCGACGAAACGAAGTTTAATTGTGTTGGATGAGATTGGAAGAGGAACGAGTACATTTGATGGAATGAGTATTGCATGGGCAGTAATAGAATATATTGCAGATACAAAGATTCTTGGTGCGAAAACGATGTTTGCGACACACTATCATGAGCTTACAGAGTTGGAAGGAGCGCTTTGTGGTGTAAATAATTATTGCATTGCAGTAAAAGAACAGGGCGATGATATTGTATTTTTGAGAAAAATCGTTCGAGGCGGTGCGGATAAGAGTTATGGTATTCAAGTAGCAAAACTTGCAGGTGTTCCAGACAAAGTAATTCAGCGGGCAAAGGAATTGGTACAGGAATTAACGGATGTTGATATTGCGAGCCGTGCAAAAGAAGTGGCGCAACTTTGTGCTGGTGCATCAAAGAAAAAGAAGCGCATTCCAAAGCTAGATGAAGTTGATTCCAATCAACTGCGTTTATTTGATACGGTAAAAGATGATGATATTATTGCAGAAATTAGAGATCTGGAGCTTGGAAGAATGACACCAATTGATGCATTAAATGTGCTTTATCAAATGCAGACGCAAATTAAAAATAGAATTTAATGATACTAGGATCATTAGGATCATATAGTGCGGAGCGATCCGTAGGTGTCATAGGGTCAAATATCTTTTGACATTAACATTATTTAATTAAGTCAAGAAATTAATAAAAATAGAACAAATGTTCATAAAATGCTTGACGGATGAAATAGAAATGATTATACTAGTATGTAGATGGAAAATAAAGGAAATAGCATGGAGAGGTGAGGCTTTTGGCTCAGATTCAAGTATTAGACCAAGAAACGATTAATCAGATTGCGGCGGGAGAAGTAGTCGAACGCCCAGCTTCTGTTGTAAAAGAATTATTAGAGAATGCAATTGATGCGAATGCGACAGCAGTTACGATTGAGATAAAAGACGGTGGGACATCGCTGATCCGTATTACAGACAATGGATGCGGAATGGAAAAAGAACAGATTCCAATTGCTTTTTTGCGTCATTCGACAAGTAAGATAAGAACTGCACGAGACTTGATAACAGTTGGTTCTCTTGGCTTTCGTGGAGAAGCTCTTTCTAGTATTGCTTCTGTTGCACAAGTGGAATTGATTACAAAAACACCGCAGGCAATGACAGGAAGCTGTTATCGAATAGATGGTGGAAAAGAGATTTCCATAGAAGAGATTGGAGTGCCAGACGGAACTACATTTGTAGTGAGAAATTTGTTCTATAATGTACCTGCACGGCGCAAGTTTCTAAAGTCTGCCGTGACTGAGACAAACTGTATTATTGAGTTAGTAGAAAAGATGGCATTGTCCCATCCAGATGTCTCAATCCGTCTTATTAGTAATAGTCAGAATAAGTTATATACAACAGGAAATCGGAATCTTAAAGATTTGATTTACACTATTTATGGAAGAGAAGTAGCAGCGAATCTTATCCCGATTGAAGCACAGACGGATGTGATAACAGTGACAGGATTTCTTGGAAAACCTGTGATTGCAAGGGGAAATCGAAGCTTTGAAAATTATTTTGTCAATGGACGTTATGTAAAGAGTAAATTGATTGCAAAGGCAATTGAAGCTGCATATAAGCCGTTTATGATGCAGCATCGATATCCCTTTGTTGTGCTACATCTAGAATTGCAAAAAGAAAAAGTAGATGTGAATGTACATCCTGCTAAGATGGAGCTTCGATTTGAGCAGGAACAAATGATTTACGAGACATTGTTTCATTTATTGACACAGGAATTAAATGGAAAGCAGTTTATTCCAGAAGTTGAGTTAGAAAAAAAAGAAGAGAAAACTTATTCTTCACAAAGAATACCGAATTCATTAGAAAAAAGGCGTATTGAGACAGAGGAATTAAAGCGACTTGCTTCTTATGGAAAACAAGCAGAAAGTCAAATAAAAGCCGAAAAGCCAAAAAATGAAAAACAAAAAAAAGATTTAATTCATAGTGAGATACAAAAGAAAGGACAATTTAATCATAAAACAAACACACAATTTATACGAGAAACATCTGTTTATGATCCAGTGACAAAGTCATCAAATGTATCCAATCAGCAATTGCAGCAAGAAAATCATTCAACAAATGATGTTGTGTCCGATTCAAACAAACGACAGATAGAAGAAAAAAAATCCGAACAAATAACATTATTTGAAGATCGTTTATTGTCAGAGAAGGCAAGAGTGAAGCATCGGTTAATTGGACAGTTGTTTGAGACGTATTGGCTGATTCAGTATGAAGACCAGCTTTTTATTATGGATCAGCATGCCGCTCACGAAAAAGTACTTTATGAAAGGACAATGAAGTCATTAAAGCAAAAAGAATTTACAACACAGATGGTAAGTCCTCCAATTATTATTAGTTTAACAAGAAAAGAAGAGATGATTCTTCAAAAATATGAAAGAAATTTTACAGAATTAGGATATGAGATTACTCCATTTGGAGGAAGAGAATATGCAGTACAAGGTGTTCCAGGTAATTTATTTGGAATTCCAGAAAAAGAAATGCTGACGGAATTGTTTGCGTTATTAGAAGAGGGAGAGGCGGATTTTTCTTCGCAATTGATTACAGAAAAAATTGCTTCACTTTCTTGTAAAGCAGCAGTAAAAGGAAACCATAAAATGAGTGCTGCAGAGGCAAATGCATTAATTGATCAGCTGATGGAATTGGAAAATCCATATGCGTGTCCGCATGGACGACCAACGATTATTTCAATGAGTAAGTATGAGCTGGAAAAAAAGTTTAAAAGAATTGTATAGTTATGGTTAGGATGTGAATAGAGTTGAAAAAACCTTTAATTATATTGACAGGACCGACGGCAGTTGGGAAAACTGATTTGTCAATCCAACTTGCAAGGGCAGTAAATGGAGAAATTATCAGTGCAGACTCCATGCAGATTTATAAGGAAATGGATATTGGTTCTGCTAAAATTCATCCAGATGAGATGGGAGGAATTCGGCATTATCTTGTGGATGAGATAGAACCAGAGGAAGAGTTTCATGTTGTACGGTTTCAGCAGATGGCAAAAGAAGCAATAAATCGTATTTATGAGGATGGTAAAATTCCAATCATTGTAGGAGGTACTGGATTTTATATTCAGGCAGTTCTTTATGATATTGATTTCACAGATACGACAGAAGACACTGCATATCGGAATGAATTAGAACAGCTTGCGCTGCAGCATGGCAATGAATATTTGCATGAGATGCTTCGCACAGTTGATCCAAAGGCCGCAGAGGAAATTCATGCAAATAATAGAAAGCGAGTAATCCGCGCATTGGAATATTATCGGGAACAAAAACAGCCGATTTCAAAGCATAATGAAGAACAAAGAAAAAAAGAATCTCCATATGAATTTGCATATTTTGTATTAAATAGAGAACGTTCTGTATTGTATGAAAGAATTGACGACCGTGTGGATTGCATGATGAAACAAGGATTATTAGAAGAAGTAGAACGGCTTGCCAGACGAGGGTGTACAAGTGATATGGTATCTATGAAAGGACTTGGATATAAGGAATTACTTGATTATATGAATGGAAAATATTCACTTGAGGAAGCTGTTCGTATTATAAAACGAGATACAAGACATTTTGCAAAGCGTCAGATTACATGGTTTAAGCGAGAACGAGATGTAAATTGGATTGCGATGGATAAAAAAACAAAGCAGCAGGCACTACAAGAAATATTGGATATTTGCAGAGAAAAGAGGATATTATAATGGAACAAAAGAATATGTATTATGATTTAGGAATTTCAGAAAAAGTCTATCAATTTGGAGAAGAAATTGTAAGAAATTTGCAAGAACGATTTCAAGAAATTGACAAAATTTCTGAGTATAATCAATTGAAAGTACTCAAAGCAATGCAGGATAATCGAGTTGCGGAAGCACATTTTGCAGCGACGACAGGATATGGTTATAATGATATGGGACGAGAGACATTGGAACGAATTTATGCAGACTGTTTTCATACAGAGGCAGCGCTTGTGCGTCCTCAGATTACATGCGGAACACATGCACTGGCAGTTGCATTATCGGCAAATTTACGTCCAGGCGATGAACTGCTTTCTCCAGTTGGAAAGCCATATGATACATTGGAAGAAGTAATTGGAATTCGTGATTCCATTGGTTCTCTGAAAGAATACGGTATTACGTATGCACAGGTTGATTTATTGGAAGATGGTGCGTTTGACTATGAAGGAATTAAACGAGCAGTCAATGAGCGGACAAAGCTTGTGACGATTCAGCGTTCTAAAGGATATCAGACACGTCCGACTCTTTCAGTAGAACGAATTGGTGAACTTATTGCATTTATTAAGTCAATAAAGCCAGATGTGATCTGTATGGTAGACAACTGCTATGGGGAATTTGTAGAGACAAAAGAACCATCCGATGTCGGAGCAGATATGATTGTCGGCTCATTGATTAAAAATCCAGGTGGTGGTTTGGCTCCAATTGGAGGATATATTTGCGGAACAAAACGCTGTGTAGAACAATGTGCATATCGGTTAAGTGCCCCAGGTCTTGGACAGGAAGTTGGTGCAAACCTTGGAATTTTACCAGCATTTTATCAAGGATTTTTCCTTGCACCAACCGTTGTGGCAGGTGCATTAAAGGGAGCGATTTTCGCAGCGAATGTATATGAGAAGCTTGGTTTCTCAGTTGTTCCAAATGCAACCGAATCTCGTCATGATATCATTCAGGCGGTTACATTTGGAACTCCAGAAGGAGTAATTGAATTTTGTAAAGGAATTCAGGCAGCAGCTCCAGTAGACAGTTATGTAACGCCAGAGCCATGGGACATGCCAGGATATGATGCTCCTGTTATTATGGCAGCGGGTGCTTTCGTCCAGGGATCCTCTATTGAATTAAGTGCAGATGGTCCAATCAAGCCTCCTTATGCTGTTTATTTTCAAGGCGGACTGACTTGGTATCATGCAAAGCTTGGTATTTTAATGTCACTGCAAAAGTTAGTAGAAGCAGGAATTGTGACGTTATAATAAGAAAAATACAAAGCGAAGGAATACAGAATAGTAATGATATATATGGAAATTTGTTATATTTCATATGTACTTTATTATTATTTTGTGATAAAATAAAATTATCTGACGTCATTATAACATTTTTTGATTTACGCAAAGGCACAAAGCAGGCAGAAATGTAGGTATTTGCAGCTGTATGCGGACTGATGAAATACGTATTGTGTTTTGTCTAGTTACTCTGGTACTTGGAGAGGGAAAGAGGAATCAATGAGAGACAGAAAAACGATGAAGCAGATCCCACAAGAGGTCAGACCTTACGAGCGGTGTCTAAAAAGCGGACCGCAAGTATTGAGTGATGCAGAGCTTTTAGCAGTGATTTTACGAGTTGGCTGCGTTGGAGAAAACTCATTGGAGATGTCTAATCGTCTGCTTAGTCTTGGAACGATGCAGCAAGGGTTATTAGGACTTCTTCACCTCAGTATTGAGGAGTTAAAAACAGTGCGGGGAATCGGGTCAGTCAAAGCGATACAGTTACTTTGTATCGGGGAATTGTCAAGACGCATTGCAAAAGCAAGTGCATCGGAAGGAATCGTCATGGGCGATCCAGAGACGATTGCGAATTATTACATGGAAGATATGAGACACCAAAATCAAGAAGTGCTGCAGATGATGATGCTGAATACAAAAAACCGCCTTATTGCAGAGACTGTGGTTAGCAAAGGAACAGTGAACGCATCGCTGATTTCTCCAAGAGAGATTTTTTTAGAGGCGTTAAAGCATCAAGCAGTACATATTATTCTAATTCATAACCATCCAAGTGGTGATCCGACACCGAGCCGAGAAGATATTCTTGTGACAAGACGGATTCGAGAAGCTGGAACGATGATAGGAATTTTGTTGATGGATCATATCATCATAGGGGATCATTCATATATCAGTTTGAAGGAACGAGGCATTATTTAATTATGAAGAAGTTTAAGTCTAATTTTTTCAAGAAGCCGCAGGTAATTTTAGTTCTGCTGACGTTGATCTGCGCAGCAACTATTTGGCTTAGCAGTACAAATAATTATGTAGCTGCACCACTGCGAACAGCAGCAGGAATTGTTGTTGTACCATTGCAGCGGGGGATGAATCAAATTGGGGCATGGTTTTCTACTAAAAATGAGGAACGCATGACACTAGAGGAAGCTTTAGAAAAGAATAAGCAATTGCAAGAGAAAGTTGCACAATTAGAAGCAGAACATGAGCAGCACGCAAATGATGCAGATGAATTGGAACGCAGAGGTCAGCTTCTGAATTTAAAAGAAACATATAACAATTATCAGACTGTTGGTGCTACGGTTATTATGAAGAATTCAGGTAATAATTGGTATCGCAAATTCATGATTGACAAGGGAAAAAATGATGGATTAGATGTTGATATGAATGTAATTGCAACAGCAGGACTTGTCGGAATTATTACAGAAGTGGGTCCAAATTATTCGATTGTGACAAGTATTATTGACGAAGAAAGCAAAGTAAGTGGAATGCTTCGCAAGACGTTAGATACTTGTATTGTAGCGGGCGATCTGAGTGCAATTCAAGATGGAAAACTGCGTTTGGAGTATATGAGTAATAACTTTAATAATGATGTTGATAGTACCGTTGTTACATCAAACGTAAGTGAGAAATTTTTGCCTGGTATTGTTATCGGAAAAGCAGTAGATGTCAAATTAGGAGATAATAAGGTTACAAAAACAGGATATTTGATTCCAGCAGTTAATTTTGAACGTCTGAAAGATGTACTTGTTATTACGACAAAAAAACAGATGATCACAGAAGAAGAATTGGAACATGCAAAGGAACAGTTAATTGATCCATATAGACAAGAAGATACATCAAATAACAAAGAAATAAAAAAAGAAGAGAAACAAACAACAGAAGCTGCAACGGAGGAAACAACAGAGCAGACAACAGAACAATTATCTGTACAACAGTCACAACAAGAATCACAGCCATCCGCTTCACAGCAAGAGCCATCAACTCCGCAGCAATCACAGCCGTCGTCTGATCCGATCAATCCAGAGGAATCGCAGGGACCTTCTGCTGACTCAATTCAGGCAAATTTTAAAGCAGTTGATGATGAGTGAAGTTAGGAGGGATAAGTTAAGATGAAAAAATTGCGTCGTGCAGTTATTATGCTGTTGATGATATTGATTGGATTTTTCATTCAGATTAACTGTGCTCAGTTTGTTCCAGAGATAAGCTGTGTTCCTAATATTATACTTGTCATCGTATTTTCGATTGGATTTTTAAATGATTCAAAGGCAGGAATGGCGGCAGGCATTATCTCAGGATTGTTAATGGATATTGTACAGGGAGACAATATTGGCTTTTATGTACTGATTTTTGTATATATTGGATTTATTAATGGCGTGTTAAAACGTTATTTTATATCCAATGTTATTTTACTTCCTCTTGTATTATGTACAATTAACGAGATATTATATCATGGAAGTATTTATTTAATTAGTTTTCGGAATCAAATGGTTCATACGATCATAGAATATACACGGCACGTTATTATTCCAGAATATTTGGTTACGGTGATTAGCAGTGTTGTAATATATGGAATCATTCTTCTGATTTATCGTAAATTAGAAAAAATAGAAAAAAAGGGAGAGACGCAGTTTGTCTGAAAATAATTCGGAAAAGAAAAATAGAATATCCCGCAGAAAGATACTCGAATTGCTGCATTCTAGAATTTTGATTTTAGGAGTCATTGGAATTGGAATGGCAGTTATATTAATTGGACGATTATTTTTTCTGCAAGTGATTCAAGGAAGCAAGTATTATGAAGATTATGTGCAGATTACAAAAAGAGATCTTTCTATTGAAGCTCCTAGAGGCAGGATTTTAGACTGTAATGGAAAAGTATTAGCTGAGAATCAGCAAAAATATTCTGTCGCTATTCGGGACACTGGTGAATATAATAAGAGAAAAGGTGAATTCAATGAGATGATTCTCCGATTGATTCATCTGTTAGAACGATTTGGAACTACGATACAGACACCACTTCCGATTACCATTAATGAGCATGATGAATTTGAGTTTAATGGGAATGAAAATGCCATACGCCGTCTTATTACGGATGCATATGGAAAAGAAAAAATCGAAAAGTTACAAGAGGATGGAGAAGATCCATATAGCTATTCTGCTGAGAAAGTTATGGAGCGTTTAAAAAGCGTGTATTATTTCTCTCCTACAAGATGGCCAGCGGGAGAACAACTTAGTAAACAGGATGTGTTAAAACTTTGTAATGTGCTGTATTTAACAAGTGCAAATACGTATACACGATATCAGTCGACTGTAATTTGTTCAGATATCAGTGAGGATATAAAAGTAGCAGTATTAGAAGATCAGAGTAATCTAAAAGGCGTAGAGATTAAAGAAGAATTAGTGCGTGTTTATC
This sequence comes from Clostridiales bacterium, assembly GCA_022778745.1. Lineage (GTDB taxonomy): Bacteria > Bacillota > Clostridia > Lachnospirales > Lachnospiraceae > Fimimorpha. Next base: position 17,085 of record JALFSR010000035.1, on the reverse strand, counting down.
CAAATTCAGAATACTTTTCACATATATTAGGATATATTGGAAAAGCGTCGGATGAGGAATTAAAGACACTGAGGGAAACAGATGACTCTTATGTTTTAGGTGATGTTGTAGGTCGCACAGGTATTGAGCAGGCATATGAATCAGCATTGAGGGGAAAAAAGGGAAATCAAAGTGTATATTTGAACAACGTTGGTGAGATCATGGATACAGTCAGCAAAGAAGATCCAGTTAATGGAAATGATGTTCAGCTGACGATTGATGCCGATTTACAGATTGCTGTCTATAATATGTTAGAACAGCGTATGGCAGCTGTTGTGGCAGAAAAATTAATTCAAGGAGATTTTACTCCAACGACTTCCACATCGGCAGATAATTTTAAAATTCCAGTAAAAAATGCTTACTTCCAGATGTTTAATAACAATATACTTACGATAGCACATTTTGCGGAAGCCGATGCAACAGAAGTAGAAAAAAATATTTATGCAAAATTTTCAGCAAAACAGCAGCAAATTATTGCGGAAATTACAAATCAGCTCATTACTGAACCGAAAGCAATTGTTGGACAGTCTGACGAGATGAAAGAATATTTGAATTATATTTATAAGATGTTATCTCCTTCGGATAAAAATAAAAAGATTTTATCAGGTGTAGATTATAAGAGAGATGAATATCAAAATATCAGTGTTAATGAATTCTTGCATAAGGCATTGACGGAAGGTTGGCTTGATCCGACAAAATTGGAGTCTGAAGAGAAATATTCCAATATAGATGAATGGTATGGACAAGTCGTGGATTATATTATAAGTCGCTTGCCAGAAGATACTGGTTTTTCAAAATTGATTTATAAGTATTTGATTCAAGATAGAGTCATTTCAGGAAATGAGATATGTCTTGCTTTGTTTGATCAAGGAATTTTAAAACAAGATGCAGCTGCGATCGAAAGGTTAAAGACAGGAAATGAAACGACAGCATATGAATTTTTTAAAGAAAAAATTATAAAAGTAGAAATTACACCAACACAGCTTGCGTTAGATCCATGTGCTGGATCAGCCGTTGTTGTAGATAAAAATACTGGGGAATTGAGAGCACTTGTTTCTTATCCAGGATACGACTTAAATCGTATGTCAGGAAGTGTTGATGCAGCTTATTATAAGCGTCTGTTGGAAGATCTTTCTTCTCCGCTTTATAACCGAGCGACGCAGACAAGAACAGCACCTGGTTCTACTTTTAAATTAATTACATCTACAGCAGCTTTAATGGAGGGAATCATTGACGAGAACTCTAAGATTTGGTGTACGGGTATCTTTAATAAATTAAATCATCCAAGATGTTGGATTTATCGAGATCAGGGATTGACTCATGGTGCGCTTACTGTATCGGGTGCGATTAAGCATTCTTGTAATATTTTCTTCTATGAATGCGGTTATCGACTTAGTACGGATGCAAATGGTGCATATAAGCCAAGTCTTGGACTTGAAAAATTAAGTAAATATGCATCCCTTTACGGTTTTGACAGTACGACCGGATTGGAGATCGTGGAAAATAAATCAAAAATATCCGATGATCTTCCTGTTCCATCTGCAATTGGACAGGGTAACCACAACTTTACAGCTATTGCAATTGCACGTTATGTCACGTCCATTGCCACAAGGGGTAATGTATATGAATTTCATTTAATGGATAAAATTCTGGACAATGATGGAAATGTTGTTCAGGATGATGCACCGCAAGTAATCAGGCATTTGGATTTTCCAGATACTGTATGGAATACATTGCATGAAGGTATGTATGGTGTAACGCATGAGAATGGTTCAGCAGGATATTTGTTTAATGATTTGTATTTAGACATTGCCGGAAAGAGTGGTACTGCTCAGGAAAATCTGTTACGAGGCAGTCATGGTTTATTTGTCAGCTTTGGTCCATATGAGAATCCTGAGATTGTGACGACAGTTTCTATTCAAAATGCATATACATCTGGAAATGCTGCTTTAGTGACGAAAGACATTTATCGTTATCAGGAAGGAATTTTAACGCTGGACGATATTAAGACAAGTGCAGAGCGTGCACTGAAAGAAGAAAAAACACAAAGTCTGAGTGACTAAAATTCGAGGTGAGTTATGAAACAACTGGTTATGTTAAAAGGAAACCGATATGGAATCACAGTTTATCTTGATCCAGATGCATCATTTGAGATGCTGAAAGAGGTATTAAAAGAAAAACTGAGAGAATCGGCAGATTTTTTTCGCAATGTTCGGTTAGCTCTCACATTTGAAGGAAGAGTATTGGATACGGAACAACAGCGAGAACTTCTGGAAATCATTGAATCTTACAGCCAGTTAAACATCGTTTGTATTATGCAAAACGAAAAAGATACCGAAGAATTATTTCATCGAGCAGTGGACTGGGCAAGTTTAAAGGAACAAAAAGAACAGCAAACTGTCTGCTCCACACATTTAGCAGTAAATAAATGGAATTCTTTAGATGATTGTTGTTTAGGAAATAAAGGACAGTTTTATAAAGGAACATTACATGCTGGACAAATGATAGAATCTGAATCAAGTATTGTAGTGTTAGGTGATATACAAAATGGAGCAAAGCTGATTGCCCGTGGAAACATTGTCGTATTAGGTTCTATTAAAGGAACAGTGTATGCAGGGGCAGGAGGTAGAAAAGAGGCTTTTATCGCTGCATTAAATATGGACACAACTCATTTGCGAATAGGAAATGTAATGCTTCCAGCAGCTGGACGGCCATCTGATACAGGTGAACCTCAAATTGCAAAAATAGAAAGAGGTCACATTCATATTCGACCATTGGTCATGTATTAAAAGGCAAAACCAAAATCCAGGAGGAGTAAGACATGAGTGAAGTAATTGTAATTACGTCTGGAAAAGGCGGAGTTGGAAAAACAACCGCTTCCGCAAATATTGGAACAGGTCTGGCACAGTTAGGGAATAAAGTTGTATTAATTGATACAGATATTGGATTAAGAAATCTTGATGTTGTGCTCGGATTAGAAAACAGAATTGTATATAATCTTGTAGATGTAGTAGAAGGAAACTGCCGAATTAAACAGGCATTAATTAAAGATAAAAATTATCCCAATTTAGTGCTTCTTCCATCTGCACAGACGAGAGATAAATCTGCGGTTACACCAGAGCAGATGAAAAAGCTTACTGATGAGTTAAGAGAAGAATTTGACTATGTACTGCTTGATTGTCCGGCGGGAATTGAGCAGGGGTTTAAAAATGCGATTGCTGGTGCAGATCGTGCAGTTGTTGTCACGACGCCGGAAGTGTCTGCGATTCGAGATGCCGACCGTATTATTGGGTTGTTGGAAGCTGCTCAGATTCAGCCGATCGATTTAGTATTAAATCGCATTCGTATGGATATGGTAAAGCGAGGCGATATGATGTCGATTGATGATGTGATGGATATTTTATCTGTGAATATTATCGGTGCAATTCCAGATGATGAAAATGTAGTAATTGCAACAAATAATGGAGATTCTCTTGTAGGAGGCAATACATTGGCTGGACAAGCATTTTTAAATATTAGCCGTCGTATTATGGGAGAACATGTAGAAATGCTGAATTTAGATGTAAAGACAGGATTTTTAAAGAAACTGGGAGCTATTTTCAGTAAAAAATAAAAGGAGGATCAGTCATATGAGTCATACACCGAAGAAACAGACTTCTGGTACAATTGCAAAAGACAGGCTGAAATTACTCCTAATCTCCGAACGGGTGGATTGTTCACCAGAAGTAATGGAGAGGATGAAAGATGATATGATTCAAGTCATATCAAAATATATGTTAGTTGATACGGGTGAATTTGATATTCGTATTACAAAGGAAAAGACGGATGAACAGACAGGAGAGGGAAGACAATCATTATATGCAAATATTCCAATTAAGGGAAAAAAGACATCTTCTTCTCTTTCCTAGGAAAAATACGAAAATGGAAATGAATGATCCATTTTTCGACAGAAAAATATATTTACAGACAGTTTTAGAAAGGAAGCAGGTTAAGAAATGCCAGTTGCATTCTTTCCTAACAAATGAAGGAGAGATTATCCTGCATGGTATTTAGATGAAGAAAATATTTAGAAGATTAGGATATAAAATGGAAAACTATGATTTCCGATTAATTTTCTATGTTTTAATACTAAGTGTCATAGGTATATTTATGGTGCATAGTGCTACCGTTAATGAGGTAGAAGACGGCTTGCTTGATACGACACAAAAGCAAATATTAGGTGTTGGCATTGGAATTGTATGTATGATTGCTATTTCACTGATTGATTATAAAAAAGTGCTGAAATTTGCAGCTGTAATTTTTGTTGTTAATGTAGCAGTCTTAATTTATGTAAAGTTTGCGGGAAATAACTATTTAGGAGCAAAAAGATGGATTTCGATTCCTGGATTTGGAACAATCCAGCCATCAGAGTTTTCCAAAATAGCAATTATTTTAGTAGGAACCGCATTTTTATGCAAATTTAGAGAAAAAATTAATCATGTTATTCCATTATTTGCCTATCTTATGATTGCAGCAATTCCATGTTTTTTAATTTTGATGCAGCCAGATTTATCAACAACAATTGTAATTTTGCTGACTGTCATCGTTATGCTTTATTTGTCAGGAATCAGTTCCAAATGGGTGTACGGTGTTTCCATAGTAGTTGCCATATTGGCAGTAATTTTATTGTTTGCAGTATATCAGCCAGGTCAGACATTATTGAACTATTTAATTGACTGTGAGGTTTTAAAGCCACATCAGTTAAATCGTATCAATGCTTATTTCTTTCCAGGACAGCATAAAGATTTGGTTTATCAACAAACAAACTCTATTATGGCAATTGGAAGTGGTCAGTTTTTTGGAAAAGGGTTGAACACGACAACCTATGAATCAGTAAAGAACGGAAATTTCCTTTCAGAAGAGCAATGTGACTTTATTTTTGCTGTAGTAGGAGAAGAATTAGGATTTGTTGGTTCAGCTGCAATTATCGTTTTGATTGGATTAATTGCATACGAATGTATCCGTATTTCTAGAGCAAGTAATTATATCGGAGGTTTAATTGCTGGATGTAGCATTGCCACATTGCTTGCAGCACAGAGCTTTATTAATATTGGAGTGGCTACGTTAATACTGCCAAATACAGGTATTCCACTTCCATTTATTAGTGCAGGACTGAGTTCTCTCGTAAGTTCCTTTATAATGATTGGCTTTGTGTTAAATATTGGGTTGCAAAGAGGAAAACTAGAACTAAATAGGAGGTAATATCTATGAATGTTGGATTTATGGCTCATGATTCAAAGAAAAAGTTAATGCAGAATTTCTGTGTTGCATATCGCAGTATATTAAGCAAACATAATTTATATGCGACAGGGACAACAGGAAGATTAATTGAGGAAGTTACAAATTTAAATGTTCATAAATTTTTAGCAGGACATTTGGGAGGAGATGTGCAGCTTGGAGCTCAGATTGAAAATAATGTATTAGATTTAATGATTTTTTTAAGAGATCCAGAAGCAGCAAAACCACAGACAGATATTAAAAACATTTTGATGTTATGTGACGATCGTTCCATTCCTGTAGCGACAAATCTTGCTACTGCAGAACTTTTAATTCGCTCTTTAGAACGTGGTGATTTGGAATGGCGTGAAGCTTACAAATAACAGAGCTTTATAAGTGAAAAATGAGCTTTTTTTACGAAAAATTCAAAAAAAATCTTGCGATTTTTTGCTATTTATACTATAATTGAGACAGAGAATAAATTCATAGCTGTTAAGTTTACTGACAGCTATGAATATTTCAGAATTACATAACACAATAAATGCATAAGGAGGAATCGACATGGTTCAAATTATTTCTGGAAAAAAGGGTAAAGGTAAAACAAAATATTTATTAGAAAAAGTAAACAAGGCAGTTACAGAAGCAGAAGGTTCTGTTGTTTACTTAGATAAGAGTGCAAAACATATGTATGAACTGAGTAATAAGGTTCGTTTGATCAATGTTTCGGAATATCCGATTACAACTTATGAAGGATTTTTAGGATTTATTTGTGGTATTATTTCACAGGATCATGATTTAGAGCAGATGTATCTTGACAGTTTCCTTAAATTATCCAATTTAGAAGGAAAAGATATCACAGAAGCAATTCTTGCATTAGACGAGATTGGTAAAAAATATAACGTTACTTTTGTAGTAAGTGTTTCAGTTGACGAAATTGAGATGTCAGATGAGATTAAAAAACATATCGTTATCTCCTTATAATAATAAGATGTCAGGTGTTTTCAAAAACTGAGTAGTTTTTGAAAACACCTTTTTACGCGAGGACATAAGGAAAATCCAAAATAATACTTATATTTTCATTTATTGCCATACGCGAATCAGCGAAACATTATTATGTTTCATCTAGTATCATAGGATATTGGTTATCGGGACGTGTCAAGACGGCCAAATAATGTAATAAGATAAAGTCCGCAAATTCCAACTATTGCATAGATAATCCGAGAAAGCCAACTCATATCTCCAAATAAAAAAGCGACAAGATCAAATCGAAAAAATCCAATTAATCCCCAATTGATTGCTCCAATAATAGCAATCGTTAATGCAGTATAGTCTAAAGCATGTGAATTCATAATAACCTCCTAATTGTGTAAGTTTATTTGAAAAGAGAATGACTGTTTTGAGCAAAAAGCTGTCTATACAGTTATTCTAGTTTCTTTTAGTAGTGTTTCATGAATATTGACATCTTATTATGTTAAATATTTCCAAAAAAAACAGTATTATTTTCTGAAACCCCTTTTCATATTCAAAAAAAACATATATAATAGTATAAGTGCAAAAACAAAACAGGATGCATAACTATTAATTGGAGGAGTTTCATGAAACAGCGAAGTAATAAAGTTGTAAAATACAAGAAACCTTCTCATTTCCATTTTGTGGGAATTGTATTTGGTGCGATTTTTCTTTATTTGATTGTGCAGTTAGTCGGGTATCTAACGAAAAAGAATATACAAGTCTTTCAAGTAGAGACGCCGATTGCATACGCATTGGATTCTTCATATGAGGGCATTATAACGAGAACAGAGACAAACTATTATATGGGCACACCGGGATATATCAATTATTATATACAAGAGGGAAAAAAAGTAAGAGTTGGTTCCACTGTATTGACAATTGATTCCACTGGAGAATATTCTAAACTGCTTGCGGGGATTTATGCGAGTGGTGTAGAGATGAACGAAGCTTCTCTTGCATCTATAAAATCGTCATTAGAGACAGCAAGTCAAAATTTTGATGGAATGAATATGGAGAAAGTATCGGAACAAAAATATTATATTAATGCTAGTGTTATGGAGATGCTGAATGTTTCTGCAAAAGAACAGCTAGAACAACAGGGAACGATTTCTGGATATGCAAAAGTAGAAGCTCCGACGAGTGGATTTATTATGTATCAAACTGATAATTATGGAGATTTAACACCAGAAAGTGTGACAATGGAATGTTTGGATGAAAAAAACTGGAAAAAAGAAATTTCTCATCCTGAGGAACTTCAAGAGACAGGAATGTTTGCGTATAAGTGCATTGCAGATGATGCATTTGCGATTACATTTCCGATTTCAGAAAAAGATGCTAAGTTGTATGGAGAAAAAGATCATTTGAAAGTGTATTTAGATGATGTTGGAACAAGCGTGAATGGAGAGTTTTCAATTATTACTTCTCCTGATAATGTGCAGATGGGGGTGATTCGCCTTTCCAAATATGGTTCTTCGTATTTGGATCAGCGATATATCAAGTTCCATATTGTGGAAAAAAATATTTCTGGACTAAAAATACCAGTTTCCTCCATAGTAGAAAAACAGTTTTTTGTAATTCCGAAAGAATATTTGGCAGAAGGTGGAGAGCGATTAGTTAATGGAGTAAATAAAACAGACGGTACGAACACCACCTTTGTGGGAACTGCGATTATAGTAGAAACTGATACACAGTATTGCATTGATTCAGATGAAATTCAAGCAGGAGATGTCATTGTAAATCCAGCTACCGCAGAACAATATACGATTTCAGAGATGGAGTCAGTGACAGGAGTATATAATGTAAATCAGGGATATTGTATATTTCAGAGAGCAGATATTCTTACAATGACTGATGATGGAGAATATTATATTGTAAATAACGGCGGAGTAAATGGAATCACTGCGTATGATAGAATTGTTTTTGATGCTTCACAAGCAGCAGAAAATACAATTTTATATGAATAATAAAGAAACTATTGATATAGTAAATTGCTGCAGATATGCTGTCTAACCACAGCAAAGCGGATTAGAAATATTCGTTTTATTTATTTTGCAGTTATTAAGTTTTAGAGAAATCAGAGGTGTTTAGGTTGGTACAAGAACAGTTAAATACAGTAAGACAAAACATTATACAGGCATGTGAGAGAGCAGGAAGAAAACCTTGTGAAGTAAAGTTGATTGCAGTCAGTAAAACAAAACCAGTTTCAATGATTGAGGAAGCGGTAGCTGCGGGACAGCGTGTATTTGGAGAAAATAAAGTGCAGGAGATTTGTGATAAAATTGGTCAGTTGCCATCCGATCTGGAATGGCATATGATTGGACATCTCCAACGAAACAAAGTGAAGTATATTATTGATAAAGCAACGCTTATTCATTCTGTAGACAGTATTCGTTTGGCAAAGCAGATTTCAGAAGAAGCCAAAAAAGCAGGTGTAACTGCAAATGTGCTTCTTGAAGTGAATATTGCAAGAGAAGAATCAAAATTTGGTTTTATGGAAGAAGAAGTGGAGACAGCAGTGAGAGAAATCGCTCAATTAGAGAATATTTCCGTTATTGGATTAATGACAATTGCACCTTTTGTAGAGAATGCAGAAGAAAATAGAATATATTTTAAGAAATTAAAGCAATTGTCTGTTGACATTGGAGAGAAAAACATTGATAATATACGTATGTCAGAATTATCAATGGGTATGACTGGCGATTACGAAGTTGCGATTGAAGAAGGAGCAACGATGGTAAGAGTGGGAACTGGTATTTTTGGTACTCGCTAAAATAAAGATAGGAGAGAAAAAGCATGGGATTTTTTGATGATTTTTTAGGAAAGATAAAATTAATGCCTGAAGAAGATGAATTTGACGAAGAAGATATGATTGAAGAAGAGGAAACAGCTTCTTATGAAGATTCAAGTAAGTTCAGTCATCAGGCAAAACAAGAGATAAAATCTGAAAATCAGACAGAGAATACTTCCGTTGATGATAGAAAGAAAGTAAAAACAAATAAGGTGGTGCCTATGAAGTCAACAGCTTCTTCCAAAGTTATTTCAAGTCAATCTGAAGTATGTATGATTATGCCAAAAGGATACGAAGATGCAAGCGAGATTGCAGATGTGTTATTGCATGGCAAATGTGTGGTATTAAATCTGGAAGGAATGAATATTGAAGCAGCACAGCGAATTATTGATTTCTCATCTGGAGCATGTTATACTATGGGAGGTAATTTGCAGAAAATCTCTAAGAAGATTTTTATTGTAACGCCAGCAAATGTAGAATTGTCTGGGGATTTTACAAATCTGCTGGGAGATAATGTGAATTTATCCAATTTAAACTTGACGATGTAGGAGATTGGTATGATAAAGAAAGAGCAGATTTTATGCAAACATTTATCTGATTTGGCGCAGACGGCAGATCAAAGAGATTATGCCGTATTTAGCGATTTTTTGAATCTAAATGAACAAAATGTGTTTCTTTCTATTGCAGATCAACTGCCGCCAGTTACATATGTACTCGACGGAGGGTATCCCCTGGCAGAACGCAAACAAGTATGCTTTATACCGATAGGAGCCGGACTTTTCGCCCAGGCTCCTTTATGTATATTAAAGATTGTTCCACGCAGCATAAAGTTTGCAGAAAAGCTTACACATAGAGATTATTTAGGAGCAATTTTAAATCTTGGAATTGTCAGAGGAAAAATTGGGGATCTTATTTTAGAAGAAGATTCTTGTAAAGTGATCTGTATAGAAGAAATTGGGGATTATATTGCAGCACATTTAGAGCGTGTTCGTCATACACCAATAGCGTGTGAAAAATTGGCTATGGAACAGTTCCATTACGAGCCAAAACGAAAGGAGATAAAGGGAAGTATCGCTTCGGAGCGTTTAGACGCAATCATTAGTCTTGCATTTCATACATCAAGGAGTAAAATGACAGGATTGATTGCAGGCGAAAAAGTATTTATCAATGGAAAAGTGATTACATCAAATAGTCATTTATTAAAAGAGGGAGATATTGTCTCAGTAAGAGGATTTGGGAAGTTTCGTTATGAAGGAAAAGAAAATCAAACGAAAAAAGGAAGATATTTTGTGAAGTTAGGGTTGTATGAATAGACAGAGGTTTGCTGGAAAAATAGATATATATTTTTGTTTACAAAAAAAGTATTGATGATTGAGTTATGATAAAAGTTAATAAAAAGGGTTATAAAAAAAGAAAAACACGTTAAGACGATTGCGAGTGATAGGAGTACGATACGTATAGGATAAGTAATGGGAGTACATCATACATTCGTTTTCATATATAATAAAAGAAAAGAGGATGGAGATTATGGAAAATAGAATTACAGTACATCAGGATGGAACAGCAATCTATGATATTGTGATGGAACACTCTTTTGATTTGCTTGTGTCAGAATTAAAAAAGCTTGGAGCAGAGAATAAACGAATTTGTATTGTAACAGATACGACAGTAGGACCGCTTTATGCAGCACAGATAGAAAACTTATTAAAAGATGAAGTAAAAAAAGTGATTGTATTTACGTTTCCAGCAGGGGAACAATATAAAACATTAGATACAGTACGTGACTTATATACTGTATTAATTGAAGAAAAATTTGACCGAAATGATATGCTTCTTGCGCTTGGGGGAGGTGTAATCGGAGATTTGACTGGTTTTACAGCTGCTACTTATGTAAGAGGAATTGATTTTATTCAAGTTCCTACGACATTACTAGCACAAGTTGACAGCAGTGTTGGAGGAAAGACGGGAGTTGACTTTGATCAATACAAAAATATGGTTGGTGCATTTTGTATGCCTAAGCTTGTATATATGAATTTCGCAACGCTTTCCACATTGGATCACCGTATTTATTTATCTGGTATGGGAGAAGTCATTAAATATGGATTAATTCGTCGTCCAGAATTTTATCAGTGGTTATCCGAACATATAGAAGAAATTAAAAAGCGAGAGCCAGAGGCGATTCTTCATATGGTTTCAGTGAGCTGCGATACAAAGCGAGATGTAGTAGAAGAAGACCCATTTGAACATAGTGTACGTGCACTGCTTAATTTAGGACATACGCTAGGACATGCGATTGAGAAAAAGAAAAATTTTGCACTTTATCATGGAGAATGTGTTGCAATCGGAATGGTGGCAGCTGCACAAATGAGTCGTAATAGAGGTTTGCTGACAGAACATGAAGTAGAACAGTTAAAACAGATGATTCAAGCATTTGAACTTCCTATTGCGACAGACGGATTAGATGCCGAAGAAGTGCTTGATACAACAAAAAATGATAAAAAGATGATTGCAGGACAGATTAAATTTGTATTATTAGAAGCAATCGGAAAGGGAATTGTTGATCGCACTGTCACACGAGAAGAAATGGCAGTTGCTTTAAGAGAAGTATTGAGTTAAGAAGGGAATCATTATGAAAATAAAACATTGGTTTATAAGCATTGTTGCATTTGCTGTATTAGTTATGTTTGATCAATGGACAAAATGGCTTGCGGTTATTAAATTAAAAGGAAATACACCATTTGTATTGTTAGATGGCGTGTTTGAATTTTATTATTTTGAAAATCATGGAGCTGCATTTGGCGTGCTGCAAAATAAGAGAATTTTATTAATTATTGTGACGAGTATAATTTTAATAGGAATTTTATGGATGTTTGCAAAAATTCCAAATACAAAGAAATATTTGCCAATGAAAATTGTAGCAGTTGTCGTAGCAGCAGGTGCAGTTGGAAATTTTATTGACCGTATTTGTAATGGGTATGTAGTTGACTTCCTTTATTTTAAATGGATCAATTTTCCAATTTTCAATGTAGCAGACTGTTATGTTGTCGTTTCTATGGTCACGATGATTCTTCTCAGTTTCTTTTATTATAAAGATGAGGATTTCGAAGTATTAAAAAAGAGTCATAAAAATTAGGATCTATAGAAAGCGCAGCAAGATAGAAAATCAAAATTATGGATAATTATTAGGAGGAATGAGAGTGGAAGAATGGATTGTAACGGAAGAACAAGCAGGAAACCGGATTGATAAAATGCTTTCTCAACAGTTTGAGGATTTGACTCGTTCCTTTTTACAAAAGCTTTGTGCCTCTGGTGATGTCACTGTAAATGGAAAAATTGTAAAGCCGAGTTATAAAGTAGCACTTGGAGATTGTGTTTGTGTCTCAATTCCTGAACCAGAACAATTAGAGGTTGTTCCAGAAGAGATGGCCTTAGATATACTATACGAAGATGAGGATGTTATCTTAGTAAATAAGCCAAAAGGCATGGTTGTTCACCCAGCAGCGGGACATTATACTGGTACGCTTGTTAATGCATTGCTCTATCACTGTAAAGATTTATCGGGGATTAATGGAGTGATGCGTCCAGGAATTGTGCATCGAATTGATATGGATACTACGGGGGTAATAATTGCATGCAAGAATGATTACTCTCATAACTGTATTGCACAGCAATTAAAAGAGCATAGTATTACAAGACGATATTATGCTATTGTACATGGAAATATAAAAGAAGACGAAGGAACGGTCAATGCGCCGATTGGGCGTCATCCAAATGATCGAAAAAAAATGGCGATTCATGTGAAAAATGGAAAAGAAGCCATTACACATTATCGAGTTTTGGAACGATTTGGACAGTATACGTGGATTGAGTGTCAATTAGAGACAGGACGAACGCATCAAATTCGTGTGCATATGGCAAGTATTGGTCATCCATTGCTTGGAGATGTGGTATATGGTCCAGGAAAATGCCCATTTTCATTACAAGGACAATGTCTTCATGCATATGTTCTTGGGTTTATTCATCCTCGTACACAAAAATATATGGAGTTTTCAGCAGATTGTCCAGAGTATTTTAAGAAACTGATAATAGCATTGCGAAAATAGTCATAGAAATCGTCAATATCATATTATTTTATAAAAAAATAATGTATTTTATAAAAAATATATTGTAAATTTTGTATAAATATTATATAATAATAAGTAGATTTTTTGAAAGGGGCGATTTTATGAGTAATCTTGTTATTACAATCGGAAGAGAGTGCGGCAGCGGCGGTCGTGTAATTGGTAATCGCTTGGCTGAGAAGTTAAACATAAAATGTTATGATAAAGAACTTCTTACATTGGCGGCAAAGCAGAGCGGTTTGTGTAAAGAATTATTTGAGACGCATGATGAAAAGCCAACAAATAGTTTTCTCTATTCCCTCGTTATGGATACATATTCTATGGGATATACGACCTCTTCATTTTTAGATATGCCGTTGAACCATAAAGTATTTTTGGCTCAGTTTGATACGATTAAGAAGCTAGCGGAGGAAGAAAGCTGTGTAATCGTAGGTCGTTGTGCTGACTATGCACTTGCAGAACATCCAAATATGGTATCTGTTTTTATCTGCGGAGATAAAGAAGCAAAAATTAAGCGAATCTCTGATTTGTACAAAATGCCAAGAGATAAGGCAAAAGATACAATTACAAAGACAGATAAAAAAAGAGCGAGCTATTATAACTACTATTCAAATAAGAAGTGGGGAGATGCCGCCAGCTATGACCTTTGCCTGAACAGTACAAAGCTTGGAGTTGAAGGAACAGTAGATCTGATTTTAGAATATTTAAAAATAAAAGATCGTACAAAGAAAAAGTAATAGCTTTATCATAAAAATGCCAGGAAGGCATCCTTTTCTGAAAGAATCGATGACTTCATGGCATTTCTTTGTGAATATTATTGGCGTTTTGGTGGAAGTGTGATTTAAATTTATTAAGTTTTTTCATACGCCTGTTATTTGTTGAAATTTTAATTAAGAAGAGAGGAGCAGGTGGCATGCCGCCTATTTAGAAAAATGAATCAATATAAAATTATTATGCTTGGAACGGGAAATGCGATGGTAACAAAATGTTATAATACTTGTTTTGCAATAAGTGATGGAAATGAGTATTTATTAGTTGATGCAGGAGGCGGAAATGGAATTTTGAGACAGGTCGAGCTGGCAGATATTCCTTATTCCAATATGCATAAAATGATTATAACACATTGTCATACTGACCATATTCTCGGTGCCATTTGGATTATCCGAAAGATCGCATCAATGATGGAAGCAAAGACATTTGAAGGAAAATTTGAATTGTATTGTCATAAAGAAGCTGCAGAAGTGTTAAATATATTTTGTCAGCTGACATTAGTGAAAAAATTTTTAAAATATATGGATGATCGTATCCTTATTCATGAAGTAGAAAATGCAGCACAAATTATGGCTGTTGGAATGCAGATTACATTTTTTGATATTTATTCTACAAAAATAAAACAGTTTGGATTCACGGCAAAGCTTCCAGATGGGACAAAGATCACTTGTTTGGGAGATGAACCATACAACGAGCGATGTGAAGTATTTGTCAAAGAAAGCGACTGGTTAATGAGTGAGGCATTTTGTTTAGAATCACAAAAAGATAAGTTCAAGCCTCATGAAAAATATCATAGTACAGTAATTGATTCTGGAAAAATGGCAGCAAAATTAGAAGTGAAACATTTAATTTTATATCATACAGAAGATAAAAATATAAAAAATAGAAAAAGTTTATATTTAGAAGAACTACGAACTGTATTTTCTGGAGATGCATTTGTACCAGATGATTTAGATGTAATTGAGATACAATAAGTTAATAGAATAGTAAAATATACAAGAAAGGATAGAATCAAGTGAGTACAGCTTGATTAGGCAAGATTTAGGTAACGGTTATGACAGGAAAAAATCATCTTATATTTGGAGGATTATGTGGAACACTTGTATTATATCATGAATTTATGGGAGGAGTGCCAATTATTCCAACAGCAGTAGCGGCAGGAACGTGTATGATTGGAAATTTGCTTCCAGATATTGATGTTCCGACAAGTGCAATAGGAAAAATATTCAAGCCAATTTCCTTTCTTATCCAAAAAATAGTTGGGCATCGAACTTTTTTTCACTCACTGTTAGCATTAGCATTGCTATATGCTGGAATGTGGTATTGGTCAATAAACTCAGGAAATAGTTGTGTAATGGCTGCAAGGTTCGGAATTACGATAGGATATGCGGGACATCTTTTTTTAGATATGTTTACATCAAGAGGGATTCCATTGGCATGGCCATTTTCTAAAAGATGTTATAGTTTGTTTGATCGCAGAAGTGGAGGAAGATTTGAAACCGCAATTACTGTGATTATATTCTGTGGAGTAGCAGGAGTTTATTATGCTTGGAGACGATTTTTATAGTTGTTTTTGCTAAAAAATTAGGCAAAGATACTGTGTCAGTAAAATGGCACGGTATTTTTTTGCAAAAGTATAAGATAAGCTAAAAAGTTTGATTTATTTTTATAAAAATAATGGACAAAGAGAAAAAAATATGATAAAATATATTTAATAAAAAATAATATGACGTGTAACAATAAAATATAAAACACGCCACCCACAACCCCACAAAATAATAATCAAGAAAGGAAATTCCATGCCAAAAACAAAATTAATTTCCAAAAATCAACAATCTGCTAATCCATTTTCTGCACCAAAAACTCGTCTTTTATTAAACCAGCTTGATGATCATCCTCAATTTTCTCATATTCGTCATGATGTTTTATTTTTTTGTGAAGAAAATCACGTAGAAGCAGAAGATACAGAAAGTTTGCAAATCATTTATTTTTTTCAGCAGACAATTTTTCCTGCCATTCAAAATAATGAAATGTCTGTTTCAACAGGAAGAAGCTATTATTATAATATGAAGACATTTTTTACTTATTTGGAAGAACACGGTATTATACCAAATGGACGCACAGATCGCATTCTTCCAAGAACATTACTACAATCAATGTCTCCAGAAAAGCGGACTCCTCCAGGATCAATTCCAGATTCGATTATTCAGACAATTATTCATAAATCAAAAGACTATGCTCCAGAACTACATCCGATTTTAACAGTGGCAGCACAATGCGGACTTCGGACAAGTGAGGTCATTCATTTATCAACAGAGGATCTATTTTTTGAAGAGGGAAAATGGCATTTAACAATTAAGAGGGAAAATACAGAAGCAGAAGAGCGAAAACGAGGTATTATTTTACCAGATCAAATAGGATTTATGCTAAAAAATTATCAAATGGCTCATGAAACTGCTATTTTCTGTGACAAGGAACATCGCTTGTTTCAGTCATCGAATGGACGCCCTTACTCAATTCGTACATTGCAGCGTCATGTATTGCAATATATGACAAAGCTAAAGGATGAGGCGTTCATTTCAAAAACATATAGTTTAAGTGATTTGCGTACTTCGCTGTTATTGCATATTTTAATTGACAGCAAAAATATTTCCCCAACCGCTGATTATATGGATATTTCTTCTTTCCACGCAAGACAGCTAAAATCCGCTGCCCGCCGACAAAATTTCTCAGAAATTCCAAAGGAATTAAAACAATTTTTGCAAAGACATCCGATTGACACAGAAATGGATGCGGAAAAAGACTAATTGGAAATCATAGATAAAATACTATACAAATCAAACAATCGCTGTTATAATAAAACAAAGTTAAATTTATCAATATTAATGAAAGAAAAGGAGTTACGCTATGGATATTCAATATTTTAAAGAATATAGTCAATGCTTGAAAAGAGACATGGAATTCAAAGTATATGGTTACGCAGGTCAGCCATTTTTATTTTTTCCATGCCAAAACGGACGTTTTTATGACTTTGAGAACTTTGGAATGTTAGACCATTGCCGACAATACATTGAAAACGGTCAAATGCAATTATTTACA
>JALFSR010000107.1 GCA_022778745.1 Clostridiales bacterium | reverse complement strand
TGTTGGGATCAAAAGATAGTTTGACCCCATGATACCTACGGATTGCTCCGCACTATGTGTTCTCGCAATCCTAGAAACATTCGAAATTCACCCTAATCGGGCTACTTTCTCATGTTTTGTGGGTCCCAAAATCATGCTTTTTCATGCAAGCATGAAACGCAAGACCTCTTGACCCTGGTATCTCTTATATTCTAAAATAATAATAACATATTTATGAATGAGGCGCAAGAAAAAATACGAGAAAGGGGGAATGAAATTCAAACTGTATAGACAATATTTAATAAAACGAATTTATGAAAGAAAAGGCAATTCTGCCTTGTATTTCGGAAAAGAACGTGGTAAAATGCAACTGCGAAAGAGGGGATAGCAATGTTGGAATTAAGAGAAAATGTAATTACAGTAGATGAGTATTTAAAACTGAGAGACAGAGTCGGATGGAAGAAGTTGTCAAGAGAACAGGCACAAAGGGCATTAGATAACAGCCTTATTACAATTGGGGCATACTTAGCGTATCAGCCGATTGGTATGGGAAGAATTGTTGGAGACGGTGCTGTTGTCTGTTATGTACAAGACTTAATTATTCCTCCGCAGGCACAACATTTTGGTGTTGGTTCCATGATTTTAGATCGCTTAGAACAATTTGTTGAGCAGATTCGCCTGCCAGATACAGAGATGATGTTTGACTTAATGTGTGCAAAAGGCAGAGAAGAATTCTACATTCAGCATGGATTTCTTGCACGCCCGACAGAGACATTGGGTCCTGGAATGATTAAATATTTGAATACAGAGAAGTAGAATTAAAATATTTATTTTAAAGAAAAGAGTAGCTATTAATAGTTTGTGGCTGTCGCAATAAGAGTGGGTTCTACAAAATATAGATGTCTGTCCAATTGGTGTTACTATATCTTGTATAATTTCAGCTTAATGTGACAGCCCCCTTTTGGCTCTAGTATCATATTATGGATTTAATTCTCCGATTCGAGTAATGCCAACATAAATCTGACTGATTTTGTACCATGTAGGGAAGTCAACGATACCAGTTGGAGCTAAACCGAAAATATTCTGAAATTCTCTTACTGCTTCGGCAGTATCTTCATCAAAATATCCGGATGGTGTGATAGAAGGAATTGCAGTATAGACACTCGAAATATTGAGCAGCTGATCTTGCATTTGCCGTACCTTACTGCCAGAAGCTCCAATTGTAAGATCATATCCTGGCCAGGAGGAAGGAATACCAGAAATTTGTTCAGCAGAATTAATATACATATCATTTCCATAATAGTAGCGCAAAATTTCAATTGGGCTATAGCCTTCTTCACCGAGCGATTTCGATCCCCATTGCGTCATCCAGTCAGGACAGGAGACACGTTTTCCATCACAATATTGAGTCAAAATTGGCTGTCTGATATTTGGACGGGAGAGGTATTGATCAAAAATCTCATCTACAACAACAGATATATTTTCAAAAATATTTCTGCCGTAGATCCATTTATGGTCAAATGCGGTTGAAGAAGTAATTGTAAAATCATAGCCTTGGTTTCGATACCATTCTGTATAAACACGATTCATTGTAAATGACATAATTGCCAAAACATTTGCAATAATTGTACTTTCTGGCCAAGTAGAATAAATTTCACTGGAAGCAACATTTTTTATATAGTCGCGATATGGAACGAAATAGTTACGTGCAGAATTATTTGTTGGAACGCCATCATGGACGACAACTGTTTCTGGAACGACAACACGGCTCAATACAATCTCACCACTTTGAGTCATCGGTTTTGTTTCAGATTCTGCGATTTTAGGAGGGTATTCCCCATACAATGTATGATCAGGAATAGAAATTGGCTGCGATGCACCAAGGGTAATTGGACGCAGTCGAGCAGATTGAATAGAGGTAGAATTTGGTAAGATCTCACTTCCGCTAATTATCAATGGTTCAAATCCAGGTGCCGTAATTCGCAGATAATATTCGGAGTAAGGACGGGGTTCTCCAGGGTTTAAACTGTATTCAAGTGGAGGAGTAGGCAGCGAAATTGTTTCTGTCTGTCCAGATGAATTTGTCTGAAGTTCTTCTAAGACTGTATCAGGAGCATTTTCGCCTCGGATACTGACTGTTGCATCAGTAATAGGAAAATTATTTTCTGCTGAAACGACTTCAACTTGGAGATTACCCTGGTCAACTTGAGTAGCACGAAATTGGTTCATAAAAACCTCCATTCCACCGCTTTTTACTAGCGGTGCAAATAGTAATGATGAAATTTTAATCTGCATTAGTATATGAAAAGGAAAAACGTACTATGACTAAAAAATGGAGCTGTTGCAGGACTGATATGCTCCCTTCTAGGTAGACAAGTGAAATAATAAAAACTTGTCACTTAGGAGGGAGCATATTTTATGTCTAAA
>JALFSR010000038.1 GCA_022778745.1 Clostridiales bacterium | reverse complement strand
AGATGGGAATACCAAAGTATTATGCACATATGGCGGCTAATAGTCGAAGAGGTCATTGGTATTGCGCAAACCTCACAACAGTGAAGCGAGCCATGACAAAAGAAAGACTGATAAACAGTGGCTTCTATGATTTAGCCATAGTATATCAGTCTGTGCACGTCAACTATTGAAACCGCCGTGTACCGAACGGTACGCACGGTGGTGTGAGAGGACGGCGGTTAATCACCGCCTCCTACTCGATTATTATATATTTAATGAGGGATCTTTTATCCCGTTTGCTTCAAAGGCTAGTTTTCGGTCAATACAGGTTCCGCATTTTCCGCAAGGACGTTCATTGCCTTCATAGCAGCTCCAAGTCAGTTCATAAGGAACTTTAAGACGCAGTCCTTCTTTTACGACTTGGGCTTTATTTTTATTTATGAATGGAGCCTCAATTTTTAAGGCATGACCGCTGCCCTCCCAAATTGCAGTGTTCATACTCTTATAAAATGCCTCGCTGCAATCTGGATACGCACTACCGGCAGCATCATCTTGATGGGCACCATAATAAATTACGCTGCAGTTTTTGGACAGTGCCATGCTGGCTGCAGCAGAAAGAAACAAGCCATTCCGAAATGGTACGTAAGTAGTTACTGGAGCACCATTCTGATTTTTTAGTTGTTCTTCATAAGACTGTTCTGGAATCTCCTCTGTTGAGTGAGAAAGCAAGGAACAGTTACTGTCAGCAAAAATATTAGTCAAATCTAATTCTGCCCCTTCTATTTTATAATATCTTAGAATCTTCTCGGCTGCTTCCAATTCTTTAAAATGTTTCTGTCCGTATATAATCGACAGCGGAATTACTTTGTCTTTTCCATAGCGTTCGATTGCAAGAGCAAGACAAGTTGTGCTGTCTATGCCGCCACTAAAAAGAACCATCGCAGTAGGATTATCGGATACCATGTCACACACCTCCTTAGCGATTATCCACTTTTTCTGGATACATATCGTGATGAGTTAGGCGGTCAAAAGCCACCTTTTCCCAGATCGTTCCAGTCTTTCCGTAATTACAGTAAGGGTCAATGGAAATACCGCCTCTTGGTGTGAATTTTCCCCATACTTCAATATACTTGGGATCCATCAGATGAATCAAATCTTTCATAATGATATTGACACAGTCTTCATGGAAATCCCCATGGTTGCGGAAACTGAAGAGATATAGTTTTAAAGATTTACTTTCTACCATCCGCTTAGAAGGGACGTAGGAAATGTAAATGGTAGCAAAGTCAGGCTGACCAGTCATCGGACACAGACTGGTAAATTCTGGGCAGTTGAATTTGACAAAATAGTCATTTTCTGGATGTTTGTTAGGAAAGGTTTCCAGAACTTCAGGGGCATAGTCTGATTTATAAACTGTTTTTTGATTGCCTAGAAGTGTTACACCTTTTAATTCATCTGGTTTTCGACTACTCATTTGTTTCACTCCTTGTCATAATGATGTTTCCATTCCGAAAAACGCGTTCTAAAACCTTAGTTAAAATAACACCGCAAACTGCTGGTACGGACTGACCGATGCAAAGATTGACAGCCAGTGCTGGGTAAGGAAAATTTAATAGAGGAGAGAGCCATAATGCTACTCCAAGTCCAGGAACCAGCATAATCGGGAAAAAGATCAATGCACGATTTAAATGGAACTTGCGGATTAGTACGATGAGAAATGAAGTGACAATGCCAACAATACATCCTCCCACCATATCTACGAGTCCGAGACCTCCGATCATATTAGCGATGAAATTTGCGAGACCAAGTGGAATAACTAGGAACGGAAAAAGATAGGAAAGGGCATACATCGTCGTAACGATACGGATTTGATAAGCCCCAAAAGAAAAGCTTTGTGTCATAAAGAGAATTACGACGTAAAGAGCAATAACGATACCAGAAATGGTAAGTTTCTGTACATTATTTAAATTTTTATGTTCCATGTTTGTTCACCTCCGAATAAGTTCACAACAACTGTTTGATTATTTATGTTACAAGTTGTCCCTAGTTTTTTTTAATGACAGGATGGTCTCGAACTGTCAGCTTTGTATCTGGAAGTAACAGACTAGACTAGTATATAATAATTAAGAAGAATATGCAAGGGGTTATTGAGAAATGCCGGAATAAATTTATAAAAACATAAAAATATTAAGGGGGATGTTAACAGCCCCCCCTTTTTTTATTTATGTACAAGTCGGATCTGCAATGCCTCCAAACGAAGACTCTTGCCAGAAGTTCCTGCTAATGCACCGTCTCGAACCCATTTTTGCCATCCAATATTTTGAACGTGAGTACGGTATTCAACATGGTAATAATTGGAAAGATTTCCAGTGAGCCGGATTTTCATTGCTTCTAATCGCAAACTCTTACCAGAAGTTCCCGCTAATGCGCCATCTTGAACCCATTTTTGCCATCCAATATTTTGAACATGCGTACAGTATTCGATGCTTCCAGATACAGAGGAATTTACTTTCACTTTTAATCCCTCCAGACGAAGTCCTTTACCAGAAGTTCCAGCACTCTTTCCGTCAGAAACCCATTTTTGCCATCCAATATTTTGAACGTGAGCAGTATAGCTGACTGTTGCAGAGACAGAACTTGATTTTGCAGGGACAGTAACAGAACCACCAACTAAATATTGCTTTCCAGATTTATCAGTTAGATAAACATGAGTGTGGTAGAGACCAGACTCATTGTTATGTTTGTTTACATTAGCTCGATAGGAAGCAGTTGTTCCACTTATCGTACCAGATTCCCATATAATATCATCCTGTCCATTTGCCTCGGTCCATGTTGGGAACATTACAGATGAAATATTTGTCGGGTCTGCGATCGTGACAGATACAGTATAACCGCTGCTTGATATATCTGTAAATTTCAAATTACTTAATCCTTGTTTAACAGCTGGTTTTGGAACATTAACCGTAATCTGTTTGGAAACAATTTTAGAAGGTGTCGAGACATTGATACTGCTGTAGTAAGTTCCAGATTCATTGTTATGTTTGGATGTCTTAACGTAGTATGTAATACGGTCACCACTCACGATAACAGAGTCTGTCGTCAAATCATCTTGTCCATTTGCTTTGCTCCAACTCATACCGACTACTTTTTGAGCGAGTTCTGGTTCATTTACTGTGGCAGTGACTGTGTAACCAGATGCTGTGACATTTCGCACGGAAAGATCACTTAATACGAATTGTTTTTTCGATGGATGAGGTACAGCAATCTGGAAGCTAGTATGACTTTCTCTTCCCTTTTTATCATAAGCATAAATATGAGTGAAATAAATTCCGCTTTCATTATTATGTTTAGAGGCAGGAATTGTAACAGTTGCAGTGTTTCCATTTAACGTTCCTTTATACCATATGATATCATCTTCTCCATTTGCACTAGTCCATGTCGGAAAGAGTACTTCTTTGATACCATCATAGGAACTTACATTACAGCTCACTGTGTAGCCAGAAGAAGTTAAATTAGAAGTACGAATATTGGAAATACCAGGTGCTCCACGAGGAGGAACGGTTACTTGTGTACCTGTAACACTGTAGTTTCCATTGACATCATAGACATAAATATGGGTTGTATAAGTGCCAGACTTTCCATTATGTGAAGAAATTGGAATGCGGCAGCGAACGATACTCCCGGAGACAGACGCATCGTGCCATACAATATCATCTTGTCCATTTTCGTTTGTCCATGTTGGACAACGTGCAGAAGATAAGCCAGAGGTACTCGTTGCATTACAAATGACTGTGTAACCTTCTGGACCGAGTTCAGTAACCATAACGTTACTTAAAATAGGTTTATTTAACTGTGCAGAAATAGAAACAGGTCGTGATGCATTTCCCTTTTTATCATATGCAATAATCTCAGATGTATAAGATTGCTTACTGTCTGTAATTGAAGAAATATCAACGGTACAAGATGCATTCTGACCATATAGTGTGGCAGTTGTATGTACTTTTTTATTTGGATTATTATTATTCCATGTAGAAACAAGAACATGATCAATTTCATGAGAACTAAATACATCACAGCTTACACGGTAGGAGTTCTTTGCCTGATTAGTAATCTGTTCCCCAGATACAGTAATTGTATTGTCAGAAGTAGATGCTGCATTTGCATAAATGATATTTTCTACACGAAAGCTTCCCTTATTCCAACGAGAAGTATTTCCCTGCTTTACCCAAATCTGAATACGATCGACAGCATTACGATAAGGCCAGTCTTTTAAATCAATACCAAGTGTCGTTTTTACTTCTGCTGGTACGAGAGCTTCACTGTCAAATACATGTTCTCCGCTAAATACACGGATACGGACTTTTGCAAAATCTGAAGGAACATCATGAACAGTGATTGTCATTCCAAATACAGATTTTGTATAAAAGCTGATAGAAGAAGGAAACTTCTGAATCAGACATTTATAAGCGGCACTGTATGTTGGATGAATGGATGCTTCTACTCCAGTAGGAAGTTTGTTTGTAACAGTTGTATAACAGTTATTGATCCAATTATTTGGTAAGTTGGATGGATTTGTAAAAGAAGCAGCAGGAGTTAATACACCTGTTTTAATGGAACGAAGTGATTGATATTTGGAAGCCTGATATCCGTTCACAAGCGTATTCCAGTCACTTGAGCCAAACTGTTTTAAAATAGGTTTTGTAATATCGGTTGATTGATTTGTATCAATATATTTAAACACTTGCCATATTTCTTTTTTAGAAGAAGGATTTTCTGCAGTGGAATTAGATAAATCCGTTTCCCACAGACCAAAATTAACGTTTTGGGCAACTTCTACTGGATGATCAACATGGCGGTTTAATATAAGAGAATCAATATACGGATTGGAGTCAACGATATAATAAGCGTAGGCAAACATGGCAGCCTGCTGTTCGCTTACATTTTTTCCATTTGCATTTACGGAAGTAAAGCCTTGTTCTGATAAAATAACATGTTTTACAGATCCATCTGGATTGCGCATGGAAGAATTTTGAAGAAAATCAGTCAGTACATTTAAATTTTTAAATGTAATAACTGGAGTAGAGGAACTGTTAGAAACAGGATCATCTGTAAAATCTGGATCTGTCAATGGAATTGGATAAGGATGATGCGCAACTTCCCATGCAATACCACCTTCCGATTGGAGAAAACGTTGCATTTGTGTCAGTAAAGAGACAGAAGAAAATCTGCCGCCCTCTACACTCTGCCAGTAATGATCCAGAGAAACATAAACACGAGCTGATTTATAAGATGATTTTACTGCTGTTGATACAATACGAATAGCACGGGAATAATCCTGCATATAAGAAGTGAAATCACTGCTTCCCATATTGTTCCAGGCATTTGGATTATTTACTTCATTGCCGACGATCCAATTTGCGATGTAACCATATGCCTTATCTGTTCGTGTATAACGTTCCGCTAAAAAATGTATGATAGCAGAAACTGCACGTACACCTTCTTTTGTAGCAGTATTTAAAGCGTAATAGGCACTAGAACCAGATGACTTTGGATGGGTTAACTCTGGTACGCTTGGTGTATGATTTGCGAGCAGGACGCAGCTCGTAACAATATTATTATCTGCCATGTATTTTAATGAAGCATCATAAGAAGCAACGGCATTGGAATTAATATAATAAGTATTACCATTATAATTGTATGGCAGATCTCCGTTTGTAAGAAGACGGTTTAACTCAATATTGACAAGTGCATGCTGCACGTTTAACTCATCTATATCAGAAAACATACCAGAATTTGTGAGAAGTCCTTTTTTGCTGGAAGAAGAAGGAAATCCATTCTGATTGGATGCTAATGCTTGTGGATTTGTAATATGGGAAAAGTTAGAAACCAAATAGTAACGATCATCAGCTCCGAACACTGCGAGTGCAAACTTAGAATACAAACGGGAAGATTCTTGATTGGTATTCAAAGATGCGGTAAGTGTAACAACAGATGGTTTTTTTGGCAAATCAATTGAAACAATTGGTTTCTTTTTCTCAATGGAAGATTCATAAGTCTCCAATTCAAATAAATAAAGTTTCTTGTCAAGAGAAGGAATTTCTTGTTGTAACGAAGCTGTTACAGTGAACTGATCATCTGCTGTAATCTGACAAGAAGTAATCGCTGCATAATTTGCTGCACATTCAAAATCAAGCAGTGAAAATTCAGCTAATTGATCTTCTTCTGTGAATCCCTGTTCATTGGAAGAAGCTTCTGATTCTGTGCTGTCGATTTCAGAACTGTCAGAAGAATTCTCTGATTCTGTGCTGTCGGTTTCAGAATCATTAGAAGAATCTTGTGAAGCAGTTTCCTTAGCAGAATCGGATGAATCATCGGTAGTATCAGAGGAATCAGATGATTCTTGAGTTATCTGAGATAAATCAGACGATGAATTTTCCGTAGTATTGGACGAATCAGATAAATCTTCTGTTACTTGAGATGAACTAGAAGAAAAATCTTCTGTACAGTCTGAAATAATCGATGAATTTTCAGTTATCTGGGAAAAACTGGAAGACAAGTTTTGTGTAGTACTTGAGAAATCCGATGGACTCTGTGAAGACTCTTCATAAAACTCTGAGGATTCCAGTTCTGTGAGCTGTTCTGCAGAGATAGAATCTAATTCAGAAGAAGAGTTGATAGAAGATGTTATTTCAGATGTCTTTTCCTGTGAATAAGATGTCGAGTCTGCCATAGAATGCAGAGGCAAATTACATAAAAGAATTAGGGAAAGAACGATCGAAACGATTCGTTTTCTGTGTTGCATAATATCACCCTTTCATAATTATTGTAATTGCACAATTTTAATGCAATGAATAATTCTATTTTAACCGAAATAATAAAATATTGCAACTAATAAAATAAACATAATCAAATATTGCAACTAATAAAATAAAAATAATCAAATATTTAACAAAAACATTGTAATTAATTCACTAGCTGTGATTGAAATGAAATGTATTTTTTCATTAAAAAAAGAGAAATATTAAATTAAGAGAATAGTTATAATTCTCTTTGTTGCTTGCTTATAATCTTACAGTTACTATCGCAGTTTTTTAATAGAAAGAAGAAAAAGTCAACTAAATTGAGAAAAAAGAAAATTGACTTTGGTAAGATTAATTGTTATACTGTTATCAAAGAATTTTGCATAATATGACAGCAATAATAATGAACTGATTTTAGGTATGTGCTGGTCAGTGAATGATATGACTGCCAAAATTATTTAAACAAAAAGAAAGGATGGAAACGATGAGAATAGGAGCATTAGAAGCAGGCGGAACTAAGATGGTCTGTGCAATTGGTAATGAAAATGAAGAAATTTTTGAAAGAGTATCTTTCCTGACTGAGACGCCAGGAAAGACAATACCTTAGATGATTCAGTATTTTAAGGAAAGAGATATTGAAGCTCTTGGAATTGCATGTTTTGGACCAATTGACTTAAATAAAAAATCCGATACATATGGTTACATCACAACGACACCAAAGCTTGCATGGGTCAACTATGATATTGTAGGTGCTTTTAAGAAGGAATTAAATATTCCAATTGGATTTGATACAGATGTTAATGGTTCTGCATTAGGAGAAGCTACATGGGGAATCACACAAGATCTTGAAAACAGCATTTATATTACAATTGGAACTGGTGTTGGAATGGGAATCATTACTAATGGTAAGCTATTACATGGTATGCTTCACCCAGAAGCCGGACATATGCTTCTTATGATGCCGCTTGTTCGTAAAGAAGTGAAAAAGCAGCTGAACGGATACTTAAAGACAAAGCAGTTAGACGATCTGGAAAACTATATTGTTCTTCCAAGTTTAAATGATAATCAAGGTATTATGGGATGCCTGAAGTTAGCATTAAATGAAATCGAAGAAAATAAATAAAAAATAAATAATAGAAAGAAGTTCCTCATTTCAATGTCGAAAAAATATAGGTGAAAAACTTCCTTTCTGTTTATCTGAAGGCATGAGACAAGTAAGTATGCTTCACACCGTTCTCTTGTCATAAAAATATCTCGCTTGTCATAACGTAAAATAACAAACAGTACAGGCGGATCGTATAAAATTTATGAAAAATAAGAATGGTCGCTATCAAAAGTTATCCAGACAGTCTTGTAAAAAATTAGTGAAATGTTTTCGTTTTATGTTATTAGGAGGCAATTTCATTCTTTTTATTTTATTAGGGCAGATATTTGCTGTTCAAATAGTACGTGCAGAAAGAATGTATGAGAACTATGACGGACAGCAGCAAGAAATATCTAATGAAATAAAAGAACAAAAACTCTATGCAAAATCAGCAGTATTAATGGATGGAGATTCGGGAAGAGTATTGTATGGAAAAAATGAGAATGCAGTGCTTGCCATGGCAAGTACGACAAAAATTATGACATGTATTATTGCATTAGAATATGGAAGGATGGATGATGTCTATACAGTGTCTTCTTATGCTGCCAGTCAGCCAAAAGTAAAATTAGGCGCAATGACAGGGGAACAGTATCGAATGGGAGATTTGCTTTATTCATTGATGCTGGAAAGTCATAATGATGCGGCTGTTATTTTGGCAGAGGGAATTGCAGGATCGGTGCAGGCGTTTGCTGCGCTTATGAACCAAAAAGCAGAAGATCTGGGCTGTCAAAATACTCGTTTTGTCACTCCAAATGGATTAGATGCACAAGGGCATCATACGACTGCGGCAGAATTGGCAAGAATAATGAAGTATTGTATATCTGAATCACCAAAAAAAGAAGAATTTTTGACAATTACAAGAACAATATCATACCAATTTTCCGATATAAAAAACAAGCACACAATATCATGTCAGAATCATAATGCATTGCTGAGCATGATGGATGGTGCATTGTCAGGGAAAACAGGATTTACAGGAAATGCCGGGTATTGTTATGTCGGAGCAGTAAAAAAAGATGGAAAATTATTCATTGTATCATTGCTTGCATGTGGCTGGCCAAACAACCGCACGTACAAATGGTCTGACATGAAATATTTGATTGAGTATGCACTTGCTCACTATAATTATAAAAACATATATGAAATACAATCACTGCAAGATGTGATTGTAGTAGATGGACAGATACCAATCGTATCACTTCGAGTGGATGACGGGCAAAAAGAACTCAATTATTTAATAAAAGAAGGAGAAGTAGTTCACATTCAAAAACGACTTCCTAATGAGCTTGCTGCGCCTGTTGATAAAAATAAAGCTGTTGGAGTGATCGAATATTATATAGGAGAGCAAAAAGTAAAACAATACTTTGTATATCCAGAAGAATCTGTGAGAAAAATTGATTTTCAATGGTGCTTGAATGAGATCAAACGATTATTTTTGCTGCAAAGTAAGTAAATATATATTTTTTACAAAAAAATACAAAAAATAGAAAAAATTTAACAAAAAAATAAAAAAAATAAGGACAATATTATGGTAGAATGAAAAATGAAAATAGATGAAGAAAAGAACTTGATTCTTTATCCAATTAAAGGTACAATGATATATGGCAGAAATTGTTTTATAGCTGAACGAACAATTGTCTATAACAGACAGGAAAAGTTCAGTTAAAAAATATGATAATATGGAGGTTAAAATATGAGTATAACAACACAGACATCAGCAAGCCAAAGAATTGCATCGTTGCTTGATGATAGCAGTTTTGTTGAAATTGGTAGTTATGTCACTGCCAGAAGTACTGATTTCAACTTGCAGGATGCTAACACACCTGCGGATGGTGTTATTACAGGCTATGGCACAGTTGACGGAAATCTTGTGTATGTATATAGCCAAGATGCATCAGTATTTGGTGGTGCAATCGGTGAAATGCATGCAAAGAAGATTGTCAGAGTATATGAATTGGCGATGAAAATGGGGGCACCAGTGATCGGTTTAATCGATTGCGCTGGAATGAGACTTCAAGAATCAACAGATGCTTTGGAAAGTTTTGGACAAATTTATCACAGTCAGGTAATGGCATCTGGCGTGATACCTCAAATCACAGCAATTTTTGGCGTATGTGGCGGTGGAATGAGCGTTGTTTCTGGACTAAGCGATTTTACATTGATGGAAGAGAAAAAGGCAAAACTGTTTGTAAATTCTCCAAATGCATTAGACGGAAATTATGCAGAAAAATGTGATACATCTTCTGCAAAGTTCCAGAGCGAAGAGACTGGTCTTGTAGATATGACAGGCAGCGAAGAAGAGATTTTAGAGTCTATTCGTGAATTAATTACAATCTTGCCAGTAAATAATGAAGATGATATGTCTTATGACGAGTGTATGGATAATTTAAACCGTCTTTGTGATGGAATCGAAGGATGTGTAGGTGACACTGCACTTGCGCTTACTTTAATTTCAGATGATGCATATTTCTTTGAAACAAAACGTGATTATGCAAAAGAGATGGTAACAGGATTTATCCGTTTAAATGGAATGACAGTTGGTGCAGTTGCAAATCGTTCTGAAGAAGTAGATGAAGAAGGCAAAGTAGTTGCTTCTTATGATTCAGTATTAACTGCTGCCGGAGCAAGAAAAGCAGCACAGTTTATTAACTTCTGTGATGCATTTGATATTCCAGTATTATCCCTTACAAATGTAACAGGATACAAGGCAACAAAGTGCCAGGAACGTGCAATGGCACGTGCAGCAGCGAAGCTGACATATGCATTTGCAAATGCAACCGTTCCAAAAGTAAATGTAATTATCGGACAAGCACTTGGAAGTGCTTATGTCACAATGAATTCCAAGTCATTAGGTGCTGACATTGTTTATGCATGGACAGATGCCACGATCGGTATGATGGATGCAATTGCTGCGACAAAGATTATGTATGCAGATGAAATTAAGAAATCTTCAAATGTAGTACAGTTGATTAATGAAAAAGCAGCTCAGTATCATGCATTACAGTCTAGTGCAGAGGCTGCAGCAAGACGTGGTTATGTGGATGACATTATTGCTCCAGCAGAAACCAGAAAGAGAGTCATTGCAGCATTTGAAATGTTATTTACAAAGAGAGAGGATCGTCCAAGCAAGAAACACGGAACGGTCTAAGACGAGGTGGCTTGCAATGAAAAAAATATTAATAGTGTTAAGTACGATTTTTTGTATGTTTGCCTTAGGTGCATGTGGAGAAGCTGCTCCTGTACAGTCATTAACAGATGAGACAGCAGTGATGCTCGGTCAGGAAGCACAGGCATTAATAGAAAAAATTGTAGTATTAAGTGATCAAGATTTACTGACACAGATGGCATATTTCTCAGAAGATGGTCAGGAGCCAAATACGGCATTTTATAATGGACTGTCCTCTTGGAAAACTTCCAAAAATGAGTTAGGGGCTTATACATCAGCAGAAGCTCCTGTTGTGACAAAGAATGCAGAAGGTGCTTATGTTATTACAATTAATGCGGCATTTGCTAATCGTAAAGCGATTGTCACAGTTATGACAGATAAAAAAGTAAGTGCTTGGGAAATTATTAAGTTTGATGCAGTTTACAGCTTTGGAGAAAAGATGCAGAAAGCAGCAATGAACACATTGATGGGTATGGGAACAGTATTTATTGTTCTTGTAATTATGATTGCATGTATTTCTTGCTTCTCATTTATTCCGAAGATTCAGGCAAAATTTGAGAAAAAGTCAAATGAGACAGAGATTGAAATTCCGATGTCAGAACCAACTGCGGTTGTGGAAGAGGAAGAAGATGTCACAGACGACTTAGAGTTAGTTGCAGTAATTACAGCTGCGATTGCCGCAGCAGAAGAAACATCCACAGATGGACTTGTTGTGCGTTCAATTCGCCGTGTTGGTACAAGTAAGTGGAAAAGAGCATAGTAGGAGGATAATTAGAATGAAGAGCTATACAATTACAGTAAATGGAAATGTATATGAAGTAACTGTAGAGGAAAATGCAGGCGGCGCTTCAGCAGCATCAAAAGCCGCTCCAAAAGCAGCACCTAAGGCTGCACCAAAAGCTGCTGGTGTAGAAGGTTCCGTTAAAGTCGGAGCACCAATGCCAGGAAAGATTTTAACAGTAAAAGCAGCAGTTGGAGCAGCAGTAAAGAAAGGTCAAGTATTATTTATTCTGGAAGCAATGAAGATGGAAAATGAAATTGTTGCACCTCAGGATGGAACAGTCGCAAGCGTAAATGTTGCAGCTGGAGAATCAGTAGAAGCTGGAACAACACTTGCTACATTAAACTAAAATCAATCATTGATTTTAGCAGATCATCATAGGAGGAATGACAATGGATTACGTAATTAATACAATAAGTAATCTGATTCACCAGACAGCGTTTTTCAATCTTACATGGGGAAATTATCTTATGATTGTAGTTGCTTTGGGTTTCTTATATCTGGCAGTTGCAAAAGGTTATGAACCATTACTTCTGGTGCCAATTTCCTTTGGTATGTTATTAGTTAATATGTTCCCGGACATTATGATATCTCCAGAGGAAGCAAGCAACGGTGTCGGTGGATTATTACATTATTTTTATTTGTTAGATGAGTGGAGTATTTTACCTTCTCTTATCTTTATGGGTGTTGGTGCGATGACAGACTTTGGTCCGTTGATTGCAAACCCAAAAAGTTTCTTATTAGGAGCAGCAGCTCAGTTTGGTATTTATTCAGCATATTTCATGGCAATTTTAATGGGATTCAATGATAAGGCAGCTGCAGCGATTTCCATTATCGGTGGTGCAGATGGTCCTACATCAATTTTCCTTTGTGGTAAATTAGGACAGACCGAATATATGGGACCAATCGCAGTTGCAGCATATTCTTATATGTCACTTGTTCCGATTATTCAGCCTCCAATTATGAAGCTATTGACAACAGAGAAAGAGAGAAAGATTAAGATGGAACAGCTGCGTCCAGTTTCCAAATTAGAGCGAATCTTATTCCCTATTATTGTTACAATTGTTGTAGTTATGATTCTTCCTACAACAGCTCCATTAGTTGGTATGCTTATGCTTGGTAACTTATTCCGTGAATCTGGTGTTGTAAAGCAGTTGTCGGATACAGCATCTAATGCATTAATGTATATTGTAGTTATTTTACTTGGTACATCCGTAGGTGCTACAACAAGTGCAGAAGCATTCTTAAAGTTTGATACATTGAAGATCGTAGCACTTGGTTTGATTGCGTTTGCAGTTGGTACAGCAACAGGTGTACTGTTCGGTAAATTAATGTGTAAACTGACACATGGAAAAGTAAATCCATTGATCGGTTCTGCTGGTGTATCCGCGGTACCTATGGCAGCCAGAGTATCACAGAAGGTTGGTGCAGAAGCAGATCCAACAAACTTCTTGCTGATGCATGCGATGGGACCAAACGTAGCTGGTGTTATTGGTACAGCTGTAGCAGCAGGTACATTTATGGCTATTTTTGGAGTATTCTGATTTTATTTACGCATAAGGCAGACGGAAATTATAACATTTCCGTTTGTCGGTGTATGCGGACTAGCAAAACACTATGTTTTGTTTTGTGGTACACAAATTTAATTGAAATAGACTATGTCGCAGAAATTGCGGCGCAGGAGGTATATAATGGCAAAGGTAGAAAAGAAACCGGTAAAGATTACCGAAACCGTTTTACGTGATGCCCATCAGTCTCTGATTGCTACAAGAATGAGAACCGAGCAAATGCTTCCAATTATTGAGAAGATGGATAAGGTTGGATATCATTCTGTAGAATGTTGGGGCGGTGCTACATTTGATGCATCACTTCGATTCTTAAAAGAAGATCCATGGGAAAGACTTCGTAAGTTAAGAGATGGATTTAAAAATACAAAGCTGCAGATGTTGTTCCGTGGACAAAATATTCTTGGATATCGTCATTATGCAGATGATGTTGTAGAATACTTTGTACAGAAATCAATTGCAAATGGTATTGATATCATTCGTATTTTCGACTGTTTAAATGATATTCGTAACTTAGAGACTGCAGTTCGTGCTGCAAAGAAAGAAAAAGGTCATTCTCAGATCGCTCTGAGTTATACACTTGGCGATGCGTATACATTGGAGTATTGGAAAGACATCGCAAAGAGAATTGAAGATATGGGTGCAGATTCTATCTGTATCAAAGATATGGCAGGTTTATTAGTACCAGTAAAGGCAACTGAGTTAGTTGGTGCATTAAAGGAAAGCGTATCAATTCCAATTCAGATTCATACACATTATACATCTGGTGTAGCTGCTATGACTTATATGAAGTCGGTAGAAGCTGGTGCAGATGTAATTGATACTGCGATTTCTCCATTCTCTATGGGTACAAGCCAGCCAGCGACAGAAGTTATGGTAGAATCATTTAGGGGAACACCATATGACACAGGTTTGGATCAAAATTTACTTGCTGAGATCGCAGATTATTTCCGTCCAATTCAGGAAGATGCATTAAAGACAGGTTTATTAAATCCAAAGGTAATGGGTGTTAATATTAAAACATTGTTATATCAAGTGCCAGGTGGTATGTTAAGTAACCTTGTATCTCAGTTAAAGGAACAGCATGCAGAAGATAAGTATTACGACGTATTGGAAGAAATTCCACGTGTAAGAAAAGATTTTGGTGAACCACCACTTGTAACACCATCTTCTCAGATCGTTGGTACACAGGCTGTATTAAATGTTGTAATGGGTGAGCGTTACAAGATGATCACAAAGGAATCCCGTGCATTATTAAGAGGAGAGTATGGTCAGACAGTAAAACCATTTAACAAAGAAGTACAGAAGAAGGCAATTGGTGATGAAAAGCCAATTACATGCCGTCCAGCTGATTTAATTCCTCCAGAGTTAGATAAGATTGCTTCTGAGATGGCACAGTATCGTCAGCAGGATGAAGATGTACTATCCTACGCATTGTTCCCACAGGTAGCGACAGAGTTTTTCAAATATCGTGAGGCACAACAGACAAAGGTAGATGCAAATGTAGCAGATACAGACAGCAAGGCATATCCAGTATAAAAATAAGTGATAAAGCTTTATTGCAGCAAGCGGACTTTAAATGTCCGCTTGTCTTACATATAAATAAAATTTCCAGGTATAGGGAGTTTTCTATACCTGGAATATTTTTGTTTGCGCACGAACCAAGTGAAAATGTTTTTAGGATTTTGAGAGCGTGAAACGCAGAAAAATCCGTAAGCATCATGAGGTCAAAAGTTTTTGACCCCAGCATCATGTAAGTAAATAAAATTGGTATTATGCCTTATCTAACGAGGTAGGGATATTGCATATATGATATAAATTCCATTGGAAATAACAACATTTTTCTGTTATACTATAAAAAAAGAGTCTGAGAGACAAAAACTAAAGAAAGGAGATGCTGCAGTTATTTGTTGCAGTAATTAATTTATGAATGAAATCGAAAAAAAGGGGAGAGCGATTGCACTGCTTCCAATTGCAGTGTTTCTTGTTATATTTTTAGGATCTGGATTTATAACAGGAGACTTTTATGCAGTTCCAGCGATCGTTGGGTTTTTAATTGCACTTCTTGTTGCATTTTTACAGAATAGAGAATTAACATTCTCAGATAAAATAAAAATCATTGCAGAAGGAGCAGGAGAAGAAAATATTATTACAATGTGCTTGATTTTTCTTGTAGCAGGAGCTTTTTCAGGAGCTGTCAGTGCTGCTGGAGGAGCTAACAGTGCAGTTTATTTAGGACTGTCCATACTGCCGTCAAAGTTTGCAGTAGCAGGATTATTTATTATTGGATGTTTTGTTTCGATTTCCATGGGAACATCTATGGGAACGATCGCAGCACTTGCTCCAATTGCAGTCGGAATTAGTCAGGAAACAGGATTTGCACTTGCCATCTGTATTGGTGCAGTTATGTGTGGTGCGATGTTTGGAGATAATTTATCTATGATCTCTGATACAACGATTGCAGCAGTAAAGACACAAGGCTGTGAGATGAAAGATAAGTTTCGTGAAAACTTTAAAATTGTACTTCCTGCTGCGATTATTACATTTATTATTTTCCTCGTTTTGACAAGAAATGGAGACTATGAGTTAACGAGTCAGTTAACATACAATGTTTGGCAGGTAATACCATATCTCGTTGTATTAGTTGGTGCATTGGCAGGAGTAAATGTTTTTATTGTGCTGATTGCGGGAACGGTACTTTCACTGATCGTTGGTGTGGCGACTGGTATGATTTTATCAGGAGATATGTTTAAAGTAGTAGGAGATGGTGTACAGTCAATGTACGATATTACTGTAATTTCTATTATTGTAGCATGTATTGTTTCACTTGTGAAAAAATTTGGAGGAATTCAATTTATTTTGAATTTTATAAAAAAACGTATTAACGGTAAAAAAGGTGGGGAGCTTGGCATTGCATTGCTTGCCGCTTTAGTAGATATTTGTACGGCAAATAATACAGTGGCGATCGTTATGGCAGGTCCTATTGCAAAAGAAATTTGTGATGAATTTGATATTTCTCCAAGACGCTCTGCATCATTATTGGATATGTTTTCTTCTGTATGTCAAGGTCTGATTCCATATGGAGCGCAGCTCTTGTCTGCTGCAAGTTTGACAGGACTTACGCCATTTCAGATTATTCCATATTGTTTTTATCCAATTTTAATGGGAGCCAGCGGACTGATTTATATTATGATTAAGAAAAATCATTGAAAATATGTCAAGTGGATATTTGTAATCCACTTTACAATAAGCATTTTCTATGATAAAATGCAAAAGGGAGCAATGAAATTATGAAGAAAATAGTCGTGATTGGCGGTGGAGCCGCAGGGATGATGGCGGCAATTGCAGCCGCAAAAAATGGCTGTCATGTGGATTTATTTGAAAAGAATGAAAAACTTGGAAAAAAGATTTATATTACAGGAAAAGGTCGCTGCAATGTAACGAATGCCTCCGATATGGAAACAGTACTCAGCCAGGTAGTTACGAATCGGAAGTTTCTTTACAGTGCTTTTTATGGATTTACAAATGAGGATCTTATGACACTTTTGGAACGGTGTGGATGCCGATTGAAGATAGAACGAGGAAATCGGGTATTTCCTGTGTCAGATAAATCATCCGATGTGATTGCTGCATTACAAAGAGAATTGGAACGCCTTGGTGTTGTCATTCATTTGAAAAAAGAAGTAAAAGGGCTGTTGATTTCTTCTGGCTTGGATAATAGGTCAGTTTGTAAGGGGATTTGTTTGGTAAATCAAAAGAAATACGATGCTGATGCAGTTATTGTTGCAACGGGAGGAATTTCGTATCCTTCTACAGGTTCAACAGGAGATGGTTTCCGATTTGCAAAGGAGAGCGGACATCAAGTGACAGAATTAAGACCAGCACTTGTGCCTCTTACCGCAAAAGAAGAGTGGGTCAAGCAGCTGCAGGGATTATCCCTTCGTAATGTTGAGGTAACGATTAGTTTGGGCAAGAAAAAGCTGTACCAAGAGTTTGGAGAGATGCTGTTTACGCATTTTGGAGTCAGCGGTCCAGCTGTATTGAGCGCAAGCAGTATAATAGGAAAAAAAATAAGCACACAGTCGTTAACAATGACGATTGATTTAAAGCCAGCATTATCGGCAGAACAATTAGATGCGAGAATTTTGAGAGATTTTGACGCTGCAAAAAATAAACAGTTTAAGAATGCCCTTGGAGGATTATATCCTTCTAAATTAATTCCTGTAATAATTGCATTGACAGGAATTACTCCAGAAAAACCTGTCAATGAGATCTCAAGAGAGGAACGTCAGAAAATAATTTCTGTAACAAAGAAATTATCATTGACCTTGACTGGGGTTAGAGATTATAATGAAGCTATCATCACGCAGGGCGGTGTTCATACGAAGCAGATTAATCCAGCGACGATGGAATCGAAGTTGGTAGATGGACTCTATTTTGCCGGAGAAGTATTGGATTTAGATGCTCTGACGGGAGGATACAATCTTCAGATTGCCTGGTCAACTGGTTATGCTGCCGGGAATAGTATCGGGCAAGACGGAAATACAGATTAATACATCTGGGAGGAAGATATGGGATTTAATATTGCAATTGATGGACCAGCAGGAGCAGGAAAGAGTACGATAGCAAAAAAAATTGCACAGCGGCTGTCATTCATTTATGTGGATACAGGAGCAATGTATCGTGCGATGGGACTGTATATGTGGCGAAATAAGATCGACGTAGAGGACGAACAGGCTGTCTCAAAAGCCTGTCAGAATATTACGGTTACGATTGAATACCAGGATGGAGAACAGCAAGTATTATTAAATGGTGATAATGTCAATGACTATATTCGTAATGAATTGGTTGGAGAGCTGGCTTCAAAAGTATCCGCATATTCCGTTGTCAGAGAAAAATTATTAGAATTACAGCGAGATATGGCAAAGAAGGGAGATGTGCTGATGGACGGACGTGACATTGGTACATGTGTACTTCCAAATGCAGATTTAAAAATTTATTTAACAGCGGATACAAGCGTCCGTGCACAGCGCCGCCATCTGGAATTAATGAAAAAAGGCATTGATACAGATATAAAGGAAATTGAAGCTGATATTATAGCGAGAGATTTACGTGATATGAAGCGTAAGATTGCCCCATTAAAAAAAGCAGACGATGCGATTGAGATTAACACATCAAAACTTGATATTAAGGAAGTTATTGAAATTGTCATTGATCTTGTTGAGGAAAAGAGGGCAAAATAATGGAAGTAATTGTTGCCAAAAGTGCCGGTTTTTGTTTTGGAGTAAAGCGGG
This sequence comes from Clostridiales bacterium, assembly GCA_022778745.1. Taxonomy (GTDB): domain Bacteria; phylum Bacillota; class Clostridia; order Lachnospirales; family Lachnospiraceae; genus Fimimorpha. The sequence goes on along the minus strand of JALFSR010000038.1, from coordinate 29,559 downwards.
CAGTAGATCGGGTTTATGAGGAAGTCGCAAATCACAGTGACGAACAAATTTATACGTTCGGTCCGATTATCCATAACGAAGAAGTCGTACGTGATCTGGAAGAAAGAGGCGTACAGGTCATTGACAGCGAAGAAGGACTGAAAAGTCTGGAAAAAGGAATTGTTATCATTCGTTCTCATGGAGTGAGCCGCAGTATTTATGAACTGTTGGAACGCCTAGGAATCAAAGTAGTAGATGTCACCTGTCCATTTGTCAAAAAAATCCATCGCATTGTAGATGAGAAGAGCAAAGAGGGATATCGCATTGTTATTATTGGCAATGCAAAGCATCCGGAAGTTCAAGGAATCATTGGATGGAGTAATTCAGAAGCATTTGCAGTAGAAACGGATGAAGATTTTAATCAATTACCCTTTTTTGAAAAAGAAAAAATATGTATTGTATCACAAACGACATTTAATTACAAGAAATTTCAATATTTTGTTGAAAAATTTTCAAAAAAGGGTTATGATATAAGTGTTTTGAACACGATTTGCAATGCCACGCATGAACGACAAGTTGAAGCGAAGCAAATTGCGGGTCAAGTAGATGGGATGATTGTTATTGGAGGAAAACATAGCTCCAACACCCAGAAGCTGTTTGAAATATGCAAGAAAGAATGTTATAATACCTGCTACATTCAAACGGTGGAGGATTTGGACCTGTCATGGGGGGAATCCTTGAAGAAAGTTGGTATTACAGCAGGGGCTTCAACCCCGAATAAAATTATTGAGGAGGTTCAAACCAAATGTCAGAGTTAAGTTTTGACCAAATGTTGGAAGGTACACTAAAAACAATCAGTACAGGAGAAGTCGTAACTGGTAAGGTTATTTCTGTGAAAGAGGACGAAATCGTCTTAAATATAGGTTACAAAGCAGATGGAATCATTAGCCGTAATGAATACACAAATAATCCTAACGCTGACTTAAGAGAGTTAGTACAGGAGGGTGACGAGATGGAAGCAAAAGTATTAAAAGTAAATGATGGGGAAGGACAGGTACAGCTTTCCTATAAGCGTTTGCAGATGGAAAAAGGAAGCAAAGTCCTTGAGGAAGCATTTGAAAATAAGACAGTATTAAAGGCAGCTGTTGCTCAGGTACTGACAGGTGGATTAAGCGTTGTTGTGGATGATACAAGAGTATTTATTCCAGCAAGTCTTGTATCCGATGTTTATGAAAAGAATTTAGACAAATATGCAGGTCAGGAAGTAGAATTCGTTATTATCGAATTTAATCCTAAGAGACGCAGAATTATCGGTGACTGCAAGCAGTTAATCGTTGCTAAGAAGCAGAAAGAAAGAGAAGAATTATTTGCAAGATTAGAAGTAGGACAGACAGTAGAAGGCACAGTAAAGAATGTAACTGATTTTGGTGCATTCATTGATTTAGGCGGTGCAGATGGTCTGCTTCATATTTCTGAGATGAGCTGGGGAAGAGTTGATAACCCAAGAAAGCTCTTCAAGTCTGGTGATGTAGTATCTGTATTAGTAAAGGACATCGATGGAAAGAAGATTGCATTAAGCATGAAGTTCCCAGAAAAGAATCCTTGGGCAACTGCTGCTGAGAAGTATGCAGTTGGCAGAATTGTAACAGGTAAGGTTGCAAGAATGACAGACTTTGGTGCATTTGTAGAATTAGAAGCAGGTGTAGACGCATTACTTCACGTATCTCAGATCGCAAAAGAACATGTTGATAAGCCAGCAGACGTATTATCAATCGGTCAGGAAGTAACAGCAAAAGTGGTTGACTTCGATGGCGAAGCTAAGAAGATCAGCCTCAGTATTAAGGCAATTTTAAATGACGCTCCACAGGAAGAAGCACCTGCAGCTGAAGAAGAACAATAAATTAATAGAGTATCCTTTCAACAATAATCAAAAAAACCGCATATAATATGCGGTTTTTTAGTGTACAAATAAAATATAGAACATATGTGCTTTTTGCTTGCTAATTATTTTTTATTGTGCTATGATAAAAATAGATGTGGCGGTGAATCGCTTCTACATAATAGAGATGAAAGGGGTATGTCAAAATAGACAATCAGGCTTTACGCAGAATGAATGTAATTTAGTATCACAGGCAGTTTGATTGTACTAGTTTTGACAGCGAGATTATGATTTCATATATTAGAGGAGAACTTGCAGAGATTTTAGGAGACATTGTTGTATTAGAGTCGGGAATGGTTGGATTTAATATTCGTGTGCCGGGAGCGGTGTTGTCAAGTCTTCCTCCGATTGGAACAGAGATGAAATTATATACTTATTTGTATGTGCGGGAAGATGCGATGAGCCTGTTTGGGTTTTTAAGCCGAGATGACTTGAATTTATTTAAGCAATTATTAGGAGTAAATGGTGTTGGACCAAAGGCTGCACTTGGCATTTTATCTGTGATTTCCCCAAATGATTTTCGGTTTGCTGTACTTGCAGGAGATGCGAAGGCGATTTCACGGGCACCAGGAATTGGAGCAAAGACGGCACAGAAAATTATCTTAGAATTAAAGGATCGAATTACATTAGAAGAGGCATTGGAACAAGGGCAAGTGTCACATACGGTTAATAGAGTGCCTGAAAATCAGAAGCAGGAAGCTGTGCTTGCATTGACAGCACTTGGCTATTCTAACACGGAAGCACTAAAGGCACTGTCAAAAGTAAAAAATGCGAACGAATTAAGTGTAGAACAGCTGTTAAAAGCTGCATTAAAAAATATGGCGATTTTGTAGAGAGGAGGATGGCAGTGATGTTCTGCTGTGGATGCAGCAGATTGGGCTTGCCGTTTTTAGATGAAACGAAGAATTTTAACAACGGAGATGATTGAAGAAGATCATATTGCAGAAGGAAGTCTGCGTCCTCAGCATCTTTTGGAATATATTGGACAAGAAAAGACGAAGCAGAATCTTCAGATTTACATTCAAGCGGCAAAAGCGCGAGGAGAAGCGTTGGATCATGTACTGTTTTATGGACCGCCAGGGCTTGGAAAGACAACACTTGCTGGAATTATTGCCAATGAGATGGGCAGTAATTTAAAAATCACATCTGGTCCCGCGATTGAAAAGCCGGGGGAGATGGCTGCCATTTTAAATAATCTGCAGGAAAATGATGTATTGTTTGTTGATGAGATTCATCGTTTGAATCGTCAAGTAGAAGAAGTACTTTACCCTGCGATGGAAGACTTTGCAATTGATATTGTAATTGGAAAGGGGGCAGCTGCACGCTCCATTCGATTGGATCTGCCAAAGTTTACATTAGTTGGAGCGACGACGCGTGCTGGACTTTTGACAGCACCGCTGCGAGATCGTTTTGGTGTGATCAATCGTCTGGAATTCTATACAGTGGATGAACTTCGCACGATTTTAATACGTTCGGCGAAAGTACTTGGCGTGGAATTAGAAGAAGAAGGGGCGTTAGAAATGGCACGCCGTTCGAGAGGAACTCCACGTCTGGCGAATCGTCTGTTAAAACGAGTAAGAGATTTTGCACAAGTAAAATATGATGGAGTAATTACAAAAGAAGCAGCAGATTTTGCATTGGACTTATTAGAAGTAGATAAGTTAGGATTGGATAAAGGAGACCGAGTTATTCTCACGACGATTATTGAGACATTTTCCGGAGGACCAGTTGGAGTTGAGACACTTGCTGCCGCAATTGGAGAAGATGTCGGAACATTGGAAGAAGTATATGAACCATATTTAATTCAGAACGGTTTGATTCAGCGCACTCCACGAGGTCGAGTTGCGACAGAAGCTGCGGTGAAACATTTAATGGAATCAAGAAAGTCTTCTGCTTCAAGTGTGTGAAACACAAAGCAGCTAGAAATATGAACTATTTTTTAAAACTCAGCGAAACTAGTTGAGATATAAAATAAATTCGTGTATAATCAGACGTAGATGTCATAAATAGTAAATACCGTAAGAGGTGTATTGAATATGCATTAAGAGAACTTGAGATGAGATGGAGTGATAAGAAGATGAGTAACTATGTAGACGTAATTATTGATGAGAAAGTATATTCCTTAGGGGGCTCTGACAATAGCGATTATATTCAGATGGTTGCAGCATATATTAATGATAAAATTCAGACATTAAAAGCACAGCCATATTATTATAAGCAGTCAACAGATACAAGAAATGTCATGGCAATGTTAAGTATTGCAGATGATTATTTTGAGACAAAACAGACAGTAGAAGAATTAAAGAAAGAACTGCAGGCACATGCGCCAGAAGTAAACAAGCTAAAAAAGCAGATTTTAGATGTAAATTCTATGTTGGAGAAGATGGAGCGTCAGCTGAATGCTGGAGCAGCAAGAGAAGAGCAGGCGAAAGCACAGATTGCTTCATTAGAAGAAGTAAAGCAGGCATTAGAGGAACATGTGGAAAAAGATCTTGAGGATATGGACGGTCTGAAGACGACGATTGCTGAATTAGAAGCACAGCTAGAAGAATGCAAGACTGGTGATATCTTTTTGATTAAGCAGGAATTAGAGCAGGCAAAGCAGCAGATTGAGCAGTTAGATAGTGATTTGCAGGAGACAAAAGGACAGAAAGATGAAGCTGAGACATCATTAGAGCAGGCGAATGTTCAGATTACAGAACAGGATACTACAATCGAAGAGTTAAAGCAGCTCGTTGAGGAATTAAAGAAACAGCTTTCTGACAGCAAAGAGCAAGAAGCACAGACACGCAAAGAACTGGATGAGACGGCAGCTGCGAAAGAAACACATCGCATCAATGAAGAGGAACTGCAGCATTTATTAGATGAGATGAGCGCAGAACTGAAAGATATCCGTGAAAAAGAAGCAAAAGCACGTGCATTAGCAGAAGAAAATGCTGTAAAAGCTAAAAAAGCAAATGAAGAAAAAGTGGCTCATGTCAATGCAATTACAGAAGAAAAAGAAGAAAGTATTCGTACATTAACAGAAGAAAAAGATGCGAAGATTGCAGAATTAGAGGAAAAAATTGCTCAATTATTAGAAGAAAAAGAACAGACCGAACAGCGTCTTCAGGCAGAACGTGATGAAAAAATTCAGAAGATCACACGCGATAAAAATATCGCAGTTCAGATGCTGACTGCTGAAAAAGCAGGAGCAATTCAGATGCTGACACAGGAAAAGGAAGATGCATTAAAGGCCTTGACAGAAGAAAAGGATGTTAAGATTCAGGAGTTAAAGGAAGAAAAGAAAGAATTGCAAAAGCAGTTGCTGAGTGAGACAGATCAACTTAAGAAGCAGATTGTAAAGGAAACAGAAGCAATTAAAGCACAGCTGACTAGTGAAAAAGATGCATTAGAGAAAAAATTAAATGCACAGATTGAGTCATTAAAGCAGCAGCTGATTGATCAAAAGAATGCAATGCAGACAGCGCTTGCTACGGAAAAAGAAGCTTTGAAGAAGCAGCTGACTAATGAAAAGGAAGAAGTAAGAAAGAAGCTTACATTAGAAAAAGAAACACTCCAGAAGCAATTCATTGATGAAAAGAAACAATTAGAAAAGCAGCTAACGGAACGTACAGAGAAGCTTCAAAAAGCAGAGGCTTCAATTGGAAGTGCAAATGCGCACATGACAGAATTAAAGGCAGAGATCGTTACTGCTAAGAAGAGAGAAACACAGGCGCAGAAAGAATTAGATGCATTACAAGCAATTCGTGATGTATTAAGTGGATTACAGAAATAAAAAGAAAAAGGGATGTCGAATAACAGGGTGACTGATTTGGCATCCCTTCTTTCACAGAAAAAGAGGAAATAAAAAATTGAGGAAAAAGCAGATGGTTGAATTATTAGCTCCAGCAGGTTCTTATGAAAGTATGAAAGCAGCAGTTGCAGCAGGGGCAGATGCAGTATACATGGGTGGAAGCCAGTTCGGAGCAAGGGCATATGCAGATAACCCGGAACAAGATTTATTATTAGATGCAATTCGATATGTGCATTTACATGGGAGAAAATTGTATTTGACGATTAATACATTAATGAAACAGTCAGAATTAGAAGAACAGTTATATCCATTTTTAAAGCCATATTATGAGGAAGGACTTGACGCAGTAATTGTTCAGGATCTTGGGACATTTCTTTTTATAAAACGAGAATTTCCAGATCTGCCGATTCATGCAAGTACACAGATGACTGTGACGGGAGAAGCAGGTGCAAAAATGTTAGAGCAGCTTGGTGCGGATCGAGTTGTGACAGCAAGGGAATTATCACTTGAAGAAATCTGTAAAATAAGAGAAACTTGTAATCTTGAAATTGAAAGTTTTGTGCATGGTGCTCTTTGCTATTGCTATTCTGGCCAATGTCTGTTCAGTAGTTTGGCAGGGGGACGAAGCGGAAACCGAGGAAGATGTGCACAGCCGTGCCGTATGTCGTACGAAGTCAGTCAAGATGGAAAAGTATGGAACTCTCCGAAAGAGGGGTTTGTATTAAGTCCAAAAGATTTAAACACATTGTCGATTTTGCCAGAGATTATAGAGGCAGGAGTATACTCATTAAAAATTGAGGGACGCATGAAAAAGCCAGAATATACGGCAGGTGTTGTGAGTATTTACCGCAAATATGTAGATCGTTATCTGCAGTACGGAAAAGATGGGTATTATGTGGAAAAGGCTGATCAGCAGAAATTAATGGCATTGTTCAATCGAAAAGGCTTTACAGAAGGATATTATAAAATGCATAACGGAAGACAGATGATTACACTGACAAAACCAGATTTCCGTGACGGTGCAGAACAATATAATCAACAATTAAGAGAACAATATTTAAACATACAATTGAAAGAAAAAATAAAGGGAAATTTAATAATTTCTAAAGAACTGCCTGTTATAATAAGACTGTCTTTTCAAGATTATGAGGTAGAAGTTCATGGTGATTATCCAATGGAAGCACAAAATAAACCACTGACGAAAGAAGCAGTGCAAAAACAAATGAGAAAAACAGGAAATACGCCATTTGAATTTGAGACATTAACCATTGAATTAGAAGATGATTTGTTTGTGCCAGTTGCAGTGCTGAATGAATTGAGACGTCGTGCTTTGGAACAATTGGAACAAACAATACTTCATCAATACAGACGCAGATCAATGGATGCATTCGCACAATTAAAAAGCGAAAAAAACATGCAGATAACACTCAAAAAAGCAGAACAAAACGGTAAAGAGAGCAATATTTTAAACTCACAAAAGTCAGATATGCCAAGTCTTCATGTATCAGTCGAGACGATTGCGCAGTTAAAGGCTGTATGTAAGGAAGAAGGAGTAAAGCGAATTTATATCGACAGTGAACTCTTGACTATTATGGATGAATATGAGATGATAAGGCTGGTACATCGGGCAAATAAACAATGTTGGATTATGCTTCCGCAAATTTTCCGTACAAAGGCAAAGCAGGCATTAAATCAGATCAATTGGAAAGAAACACAATGGGATGGCTGCTTGATTCGGTCAATGGAGGAAATTGGTTGGCTGAGAGAACAGGGTTTTGAAAAGCCGATGGCTGCTGATCATATGCTGTATACGTATAATCGTCTTGCGATCCAGATGTGGAAAGAGCAAGGAGTGATTACCGATACAGTTCCTGTAGAATTAAATGCGAACGAACTGAGACAGCGTGGTACAAAGGGAAGTGAGATGATTATATATGGAAGACTTCCAATGATGGTTTCAGCGCAATGTATTAAGCGCACGACAAAAAAATGTGACCAAAAGCAAGAAGTTCTTACATTAAAAGATCGTATGGGCAATCATTTTCCGGTAAAAAATCATTGTGTATATTGTTATAATACAATTTATAACAGTAAACCATTATCACTGCCCGACATTTCATTTGAGAAGATGGAATTAGCAGCTGTAAGGCTTGTCTTTACAGTGGAAGGAGCAAAGGAAACAGAAACGATTGTAAAGGAATTTGCAGATATGATCTGCCGCGGAAGGAAACGAGAGCAGATTATAAAAGATTTTACAAGAGGACATTATAAAAGAGGAGTGGAGTAGGTGATGAATTGGCAGGCGTAGTTACAACAATTTGTAAGTATATTATTATTGTGTTATCAATGTTATATACAATAGGTGCAATTTCAGCCATATTCAAAAATAAAGTACGAAAGCTAGAATGGAGCTACTATAGACAAAACTTAATTGTTTTTTTAATCCATGCAGTAGGATATTTTGCAATTGTAATGAATACACAAAAAATACAGATGGTTATTTTCTATATTGCACAAGTTTTATTTTTTGTTATTTATCTTTCATTGTATCGAGGAATTTATCGGAAAGCATGTACTGCCTTATTAAACCATATGCTATTTTTATTGAGTATCAGTTTTATTATATTGGCACGTCTTTCCTTTGATAAGGCGTTAAAACAGTTTATTATTGTCTGTGTCGCTGCGATTGTTACATTAATTGTTCCTAAAATGTTTGCAAAATTAAAGGCGGCAAGAACATGGGCAGCAGTCACAGGTATTGTAGGAATTTTATTGCTTTGTCTTGTATTGATTTCTGAAAAAGTATTTGGAGCGAATCTTTCGATTCAAATTGGACCGATTGCAGTTCAGCCATCCGAATTTGTTAAGATTAGTTATGTATTGCTTGTTGCAGTATTATTTCGAGAACGATCAGATTTTCAGAGAGTTGTGTTTGGAACAGCAATTGCAGCGGCGCATGTGTTAGTTCTTGTCCTGGCGACTGACTTAGGTGGTGCATTGATTTATTTTTGTAGCTATTTATGTATCATTCTTGTGGCGACAAAAAAACCGGCTTATTTCTTTGCAGGTGCAGGGCTTGGTTCAGCAGCGGCAGTTGTTGCCTATTTCTTATTTAGCCATGTAAGAGCTCGTGTTGCTGCATGGCGAGATCCTTGGTCTATTTTTTATAATGCAGGAAATCAGCTTGGAAATTCGTTGTTTGGAATTGCATCCGGAGGATGGTTTGGACAAGGATTGTATCAGGGAAGTCCAAAGAAAATCAGTGTTGTAGAAAAAGATTTTATTTTTGCTGCGATTACCGAAGAAATGGGTGCGATTGTGGCGATCTGCGTATTAATTGTAAGTTTATGCTGTGTACTGATGTTTATTAAAGTTGCGATTCATCTGTACATTCCATTTTATAAATTAGTAGGTGTTGGATTGGCATGTATTTATGGATTCCAAGTATTTTTAACAGTTGGAGGAACAATTCGTTTTATTCCTTCTACTGGAGTCACACTTCCACTCGTGAGTTATGGAGGAAGCTCCATTCTCAGTACGTTTATTATTTTTGGTATTATTCAGGAATTGTATATAAAAAGACGGAATGAGGAAGATCGAATTGAAAAAAGGAAAAAAGAAGACAGTATCTACACAAGAAGAAATCTGGCGAGAGGTAGAGAAAGAAGAAGCAAAGAAACGCCGCTCAGATAATAAATATTATTATATGATTTGCGTTTTATTTACAGTAATGTTCCTGAGTATTATAGGATATTTTAGTTATTTCTTAGTGTACGGAAGAGAAGAAGTAATTAATAATAGATATAATACGAGAACAAATGATATGGCAAAAAATATTATTCGTGGTGATATTTTAGCGAATGATGGGACAACGATATTGGCACAAAGTCAGGAAGATATCAATGGCACAGTGCATAGAAGTTATCCATTTGGCAGTGTGTTCGCACATCCGATTGGCTATTCAACAAAAGGAGTGACGGGAATTGAACAGCAGGAAAATTCTCTTCTTACAAAAGTTGATGTTGGAATATGGGATCAGATTGTCAATGATATTACAGGAAAAAAAGAAAAGGGAAACAATGTTGTTACGACGCTGGATGTTGGACTTCAGCAGTTTTGTTATAATGCACTTGGTGATCATATCGGTGCAGTTGTTGCGATGGAGCCAAGGACGGGAAAAGTACTTGCGATGGTGTCAAAACCAGATTTTGATCCGAATCCAGAAGCATTGGATGCGGCATGGGAATCTTTGACATCAAAAGAAAATACAAATGCGAACCTGATGAATCGTGCGACACAGGGACATTATCCTCCAGGTTCGACGTTTAAAATATTGACAGATATTGAATATTTGCGGGAAAATCCAACGACGTGGGAGAACTTCTCCTATACTTGTAATGGAACATTTTATTATAATGATTTAGTGATGAACTGTCATGAAGGTCATGCACATGGAACCGTGAATCCGCGTATGGCGTTAGCACTTTCTTGTAATGGTGCATTTGCGACGATGGGACTGAGTTTCAATCGTGAGAATTTTACAGCATTTTGTGAGAGTTTTGGATTTAATAAGAAATTAGATACCGAGATTGCTCATAAGGTAAGTTCTCTCGTATTTTCAGATGAGTCATCCGACTGGGATATTATACAGACTTCGATTGGACAGGGAAAGACGATGGTATCGCCGCTTCATATGGCGATGATTACTTCTGCAATTGCAAATGATGGAAAAATGGTATCACCATATCTTGTACAAAAAGTAGTAAATGAAGATGGTACAGTAATAAGAGAGGCAGAAATAAAAGAAAGTGATCCATTAATCAGCACAGAGGAAAGAGAAAAGATTATTGATTTTATGACAGCTGTTGTAAAAGAGGGAAGTGGATACCGTGCAGGCACACAATATGCACAAGTTGCTGGAAAAACAGGTTCTGCACAGTATGGAACAGAAGGAAAAATGCATGCTTGGTTTACTGGATTTGCTCCTGTTGAAGATCCACAGGTTGCGATTACAATAATATTAGAAGGCGGCGGTTCTGGCGGTGATGTTGCTGCACCAATTATGGGAAAAATTTACGATTATTATTTTAGCACACATCCGATACAGAAATAAAAATGCAGCATTGTTGTTTGGATTGTGACTTTGTATAAATAAAAGATTTTGTTGCAAGACTTCTGTGAAAGATGTATACTATTATCAGGCTAATAACACACCAAGACAGGAGGAATTGCAATGGTTGAAGCAACGAGCTGCGGTGGTGTGGTAATATTTCGGGGCAAAATTCTAGTCTTATATAAAAATTTTAGGAATAAATACGAAGGCTGGGTGTTGCCAAAAGGGACAGTTGAACCTGGAGAGGAATATAGGCAGACTGCATTACGAGAAGTGTATGAGGAAACAGGAGTGCATGCTTCTATTATTAAATACATCGGCAAGAGCCAGTATACATTTCATATTCCACAAGATGTTGTGGATAAAGAAGTGCATTGGTATCTTATGATGTCGGATAGCTATGCAAGTAAGCCTCAGAAAGAAGAATTTTTTGTAGATTCTGGTTATTATAAATTTCATGAGGCGTATCATCTGCTAAAGTTCTCGAATGAAAAGCAAATACTGGAAAAGGCATATGCTGAGTATTTGGATTTGAAGCGGGCGAATTTATGGGGAACAAAAAAATATTTCTAGTGAGGCAGCCAAAAAATCCACTTGCAATGAAAAAGATTCGCGGCGACTTTGCCACGGATCTTTTTTGCTCTGCAAAGATGCGTATATCAGTATGTAATTGACGTGAAAAGTGGAATTTAGAACCGAAAAAAACGAAAGGATTTTAATTATGAAATTTCATCCATGCATTGATATTCATAATGGAAAAATAAAACAAATCGTAGGAGGCAGTCTTTTGGATGAAGGCAATCAGGCAAAAGAAAATTTTGTTGCCGATCAGGATGGCACCTACTATGCACAATTTTACAAAAAAGATGGGCAAAAGGGAGGACATATTATTTTATTAAATGCGGCTGACTCCGTTTATTATGAGGCGACAAAAGCACAGGCGTTGCTGGCGTTACATGCTTACCCAGACGGATTTCAGATTGGAGGAGGCATTACCGATCAAAATGCCGCATTTTATTTAGAAAATGGAGCCTCTCATGTTATTGTAACTTCTTTTGTATTTAAAAATGGAACTATTTATTATGAAAATTTAAATAAAATATATGATGCTGTAGGAAAAGACCATCTTGTATTAGATCTTAGCTGCCGTAAGAGAGATGGTGCCTACTATATTGTTACAGATCGCTGGCAGAAATTTACAAATGAGAAAATTACACCACAGTTACTGGATCAATTATCCGCATATTGCAGTGAATTTTTAATCCATGCAGTTGATGTGGAAGGAAAAGCAGGTGGGATTGAAAAAGAACTTGCAGCAATGCTTGGTGATTGGGGGAAAATTCCAATTACATATGCAGGAGGCGTAGGCAGTTTTGAAGATTTGGAATTACTTCGGATACTTGGAAAAAATCGCCTCGATGTGACAATTGGCAGTGCACTTGATTTATTTGGCGGAACGATGTCCTACAAAAAAGTGCTGGAAGTATGTGACAAATAAAGGTTTTTCAAATTTTTGAAATTTTTTAAAAAAGTACTTGATTTTTTCTTTAACCTATGCTAGAATACATCTTGTCGTTGATAAGCGGATGTGGCGGAATGGCAGACGCATCAGACTCAAAATCTGACGGGGGCGACCTCGTGCGGGTTCAAGTCCCGCCATCCGCATTCCTTGGCAGGGGCGTAAAGCACTGAACTTCATAAGAGTTCGGTGCTTTTCCTTTATGTCGGTAAAACTGATATATGTCTCTAAGAAAGAATGCTGGTAGCCGTTTTAAACAGCAGGAATAGTGATTTGTTTCATGTTTTTTATATAGAAATGAAACGTATCCCTTTTGATATTGGTATCATATTATGATGTTGGGGTCAAAAGATAGTTTGACCCCATGATACCTACGGATTGCTCCGCACTATGTGTTCTCGCAATCCTAGAAACATTCGAAATTCACCCTAATTGGGCTACTTTCTCATGTTTTGCGGGTCCCAAAATCATGCTTTTTCATGCAAGCATGAAACGCATGACCTTTTGACCCTGGTATCATATTATTAGGTAAATTGATTTAGGAGGAACTTATTGTGGTTTATAATAATGTTTTAGAAGCAATTGGGCATACGCCTATGGTTCGCTTGAGCAGAATGGCCGATCCAGATGGTGCTGAAATTTTAGTAAAGTTTGAAGGATTAAATGTAGGAGGATCAATTAAAACAAGAACTGCATTTAATATGATTACAGAAGCGGAACGAAAAGGTTTGATTCATCCAGATACAATTATTGTAGAACCAACAAGTGGAAATCAGGGAATCGGTTTGGCACTTGTCGGAGCAGTAAAAGGATATAAAACAATTATTATTATGCCAGATTCAGTGAGTGAAGAACGCCGTAAGCTTGTTTGTCATTATGGAGCAGAAGTAATTTTAATTCATGATGCAGGAAATATTGGAGATTGTATTGATGAATGTCTTGCGACAGCACTCCGTATGGAAAAAGAAAATCCAAATGTTTATGTACCGCAGCAATTTGAAAATCCAGCAAATCCAATGGTTCACCGTCATCACACTGGCTTGGAGATTATGGAGCAGGTAGCAGGTCCGATTCATGGATTTTGTTCTGGAATTGGAACGGGAGGTACGATTACTGGAATTGGCGAAGTGTTAAAGGCACAAAATCCAGATATTGAAATTTGGGCAGTAGAGCCAGAAAATGCAGCGATTTTAGCAGGCGGAACAGTTGGAACACATCTTCAGATGGGAATTGGTGATGGAGTCATTCCAGAAATATTAAATCGTCAGATTTATGATGATATTTATATTGTATCGGATGAGGAGGCAATTCAGACAGCAAAAGATCTTGCTCGCTTAGAAGGTCTTATGGTTGGTATTTCCAGTGGTACAAATGTAGCTGCGGCACGTCGTCTTGCAAAGAAACTTGGCAAAGGAAAAACAGTTGTGACAGTGCTTCCAGATACTGCAGAACGCTATTTTTCAACTCCTCTGTTTGGATAAAGAAGTTTTGTCTGACAGCAAAGTGGATTTTGAACAAATATTTTACATAAATAAAATAATAGGAGAAATTATGAAATTACCAAATATCATTCTTGCCTCTGCGTCTCCACGGCGCAGAGAATTACTGATTCAGGCAGGATTTTCTTTTACGGTTATACCAAGTCAAATAGAAGAAGTCATTACGGAGACAGTACCAGAAAATATAGTAAAACAGCTCTCTTTCCAAAAAGCAGAAGATATTGCAAAAAGGCAGAGTACACCATCACTTGTTATTGGTTCGGATACGATTGTTTCACGAAATGAAACAGTTATGGGAAAACCAGCAGATGAAAACGATGCGGTTCGTATGTTAAAGTCGCTTCAAGGACAGACACATCAAGTATATACCGGTGTTACGCTTTATGAAAGTCCGTCTCATGCATATACATTTGTAGAATGCACAGACGTAACATTATATCCGATGAGTGAAGAAGAAATTTATGCCTATATTGCGACAAAAGAGCCATTTGATAAAGCAGGAGCATATGGAATTCAGGGGCGTTTTGCGATTTATATTAAAAAAATTAATGGAGATTATAATAATGTCGTAGGTCTTCCAATTGCAAGATTATATCAGGAAATCAAGCAGTTTTGTATCTAAACACAACTTTTTCATTAAATCAAGAAAGAAGGTTATAAAGATGTCCGCTTTTTTAGAAGATATTCGTCCGTTCTATGGCAATCAGGAGTGTAATGCAGCGGGACAAACGTTAGAGCAGTTTTTGCAGGCATATGATCCAAAGCGTTATGAGCAGCCGAGTGTGACAGTTGATACAATAGTAGTACAGCATCCAAAGCAGTTCACATCAATTTATGATGGATTAAAAATATTAATGATTCAGAGAGGAAATCATCCAAGCATTGGAAAATGGGCGTTGCCAGGCGGATTCATTAATATGAAAGAAGATGGAATGGACTCTGCAAAGAGAGAATTGGAAGAAGAGACTGGCTTGACAGGAATTCCGATTGAGCAGATTCATGCATGGGACGAATGGAAACGAGATCCTCGTACTCGTATTGTGACGATTGCATATCTGGCACTAGTTGAGGAAGGTCTTACACCAAAAGCGGGAGATGATGCAGCAGATGCTTGCTTTTTTGATGTTAATTTGACATTAATTGAGACAAAGCATGATGAAAATAAAAACTATTATACGTATCGTTTAACTCTTTTTAATGAACAAAAAGAAGTGACACTTCAGGCAATGCTTGTACTTTCCGAAAACAGTACTGGACTGCTGCGGCAAAAACAGCTGGAAATCATAGAAAACGACGGGGTTGCCTGCGATCATGCAAAGATTATTATGCAAAGTTTGCTTTACATCGAACAGCTGATTAAAAAATAGTATCTAGAAAGAGAGACTTGAATGAAGACAAAAACAAATGCAATGCGTCTGTTGGAACAGGCAGGAATTGATTTTTCAACAGTGGAATATGAAGTGGACGAGTCTGATCTGTCAGGGGAACATGTAGCAGCACAGCTTGGTCAGCCAGTGGAACAAGTATTTAAAACACTTGTTGTACGTGGAGAAAAAAATGGCATCATGGTATGTTGTATTCCTGTTGCAGAAGAATTAGATTTAAAGAAAGTGGCAATACTGACAAAAGACAAGAAAGTGGAAATGATTCATGTAAAAGAGCTGCTTGGACTGACAGGATATATTCGAGGCGGCTGTTCTCCAATAGGAATGAAGAAAAAATATCTGACTTATATAGATGAGACAGCGATTTTATTTGATCAGATTTATGTAAGTGCAGGTGTGCGTGGAGCACAGATTGTCATAAACCCAGAAAAATTAATTCATTATGTGGAAGCGAAAGAGGCAGATCTTGTAAAAGATTTGTAAAAAAAGCTTTACAATTTTTAAAAAATATGATACTATCAAAAACGGACACGCCAGTCCTCGGCTTTTGGACACTCCAACCGTAGCTTAGGATATGGTCAGAATAAAATTTAAGGAGGAAATCATCATGATTTCAAAGGAAAAGAAAGCAGCTATCATCGCTGAATATGGAAAAACAGCTGGAGACACAGGTTCACCAGAAGTACAGATCGCTTTATTAACAGCAAGAATTACTGAGTTAACAGAGCATTTAAAGGCTAATCCAAAGGATCATCATTCTAGAAGAGGTCTTTTAATGATGGTAGGTCATAGAAGAGGTTTACTTGATTATTTAAAGTCCAAGGATATCGAAGGATACCGTGCTTTAATCAATAAATTAGGAATCAGAAAGTAAAACACGCTAGGGTGGAGTAATCCACCCTATCTTTGCTCTATGAATACAACGTTCAAGTACGTTAGGAATGCTTTGGCAGGAGGATTTTCCGAGACCGCTGAAAACGACATAAGCAGCGTTTGTGTCGCTTTCAGTAGTTTCGGCATCTTCTGCCAGTACGATAAGAATATTGCATTCTGACATTAAAAATAATATTGAAACGAAAGGAAATTACTATGTATAAAAGTTTTTCTATGGAACTTGCCGGAAGAACATTAACCGTTGATATCGGCAGAGTAGCAGCCCAGGCAAATGGCGCAGCATTTATGCATTATGGAGATACAGTTGTACTTTCTACAGCAACAGCATCAGAGGAACCAAGAGAGGGAATCGACTTCTTCCCATTAAGTGTAGAATATGAAGAAAAATTATATTCCGTTGGTAAAATTCCAGGAGGATTTAATCGAAGAGAAGGAAAAGCATCTGAAAATGCAATTTTGACATCTCGTGTTATCGACCGTCCAATGCGTCCATTATTCCCAAAAGATTATCGTAACGATGTAACATTAAACAATATGGTTATGTCTGTTGATCCAGACTGCAGCCCAGAATTGACAGCGATGCTTGGCTCTGCAATCGCAGTTGCTGTATCCGATATTCCATTTGACGGTCCAACAGCAAGTACACAAGTTGGTATGATTGACGGACAGTTTATTTTTAATCCAACTTCTGCACAGAAAAAAGAATCCGATCTTGCATTAACCGTTGCATCAACAAAAGAAAAAGTAATTATGATTGAAGCAGGCGCAAATGAGATTCCAGAGGCAAAGATGATTGAAGCAATCTTTGCAGCACATGAAGTAAACCAGACAATTATTGCATTTATTGAACAGATTGTTGCAGAGTGTGGAAAGCCAAAACATGCGTATGAGAGCTGTGATGTGCCAGCTGATTTATGGGATGACATGACATCAGTAATCAGCTCAGATGCAATGGAGACAGCTGTATTTACCGATGAAAAGCAAAAGAGAGAAGCAAATATTCACGAATTAAAAGTAATGTTAGAAGAACATTACGAAGAAGAACATCCAGAATGGCTTCCTTTAATTGGAGAGGCATTATATAAATATCAGAAAAAGACTGTTCGTAAGATGATTTTAAAAGATCATAAGCGTCCAGATGGTCGTGCAATTAACCAGATTCGTCCACTTGCAGCAGAAATTGACTTGCTTCCTCGTGTACATGGTTCTGCGATGTTTACAAGAGGACAGACACAGATCTGTACTGTAACGACATTGGCACCATTGTCAGAAGCACAGCGTTTAGATGGTTTGGATGAAAATGAAACAACAAAGAGATATATGCACCATTATAATTTCCCATCTTATTCCGTTGGTGAGACAAAGCCATCCAGAGGTCCAGGAAGACGTGAGATTGGACATGGAGCATTGGCAGAACGTGCATTAGTTCCAGTTCTTCCAACAGAAGCAGAATTCCCATATGCAATCCGTACAGTATCCGAGACATTTGAGTCCAATGGTTCTACTTCACAGGCTTCCATTTGTGCATCTTCTATGTCATTAATGGCAGCAGGTGTTCCAATTCACAGTGCAGTTGCAGGTATTTCCGCAGGTCTTGTAACTGGTGAAACAGATGATGATTATATTGTATTGACAGATATCCAAGGTCTAGAAGACTTCTTTGGAGATATGGACTTTAAGGTTGCAGGTACACATAAAGGTATTACTGCAATTCAGATGGATATTAAGATTCACGGATTAACAAGACCAATTATTGAAGAAGCAATTGCTCGTACAAAAGAAGCAAGAACTTATATATTAGATCAAGTTATGGCACCTTGTATTCCACAGCCAAGAGCACAAGTTGGAACATATGCACCAAAGATTGAACAGGTTCAGATTGATCCAGATAAAATTGGTGATGTTGTTGGTAAGCAGGGCAAAGTAATCAACCGTATTATTGATGAGACAGGTGTAAAGATTGACATATCTGAAGATGGATTAGTTTCTATCTGCGGTACAGATGCAGCGATGATTGAAAAAGCGATCAATGCTGTTGATTTATTAGGTCATGATTTTACAGAAGGTCAGGTATTACAGGGAAAAGTTGTCAGCATCAAAGAATTCGGTGCATTTTTAGAGTTTGCTCCAGGAAAAGAGGGAATGGTTCATATTTCCAAAATTTCCAAGCAGAGAATTAATCGCGTAGAAGATGTTCTTACATTAGGCGATGTGGTTACTGCTGTATGCCTTGGAAAAGATAAAATGGGCAGAGTAAGCTTTAGCATAAAAGATGTAAAATAATCAAACAAGTGAGGTCGTTATACTTCACTTAGAAACATATGGCTCACGAATGAGAATGTATGCGCCTGAAAAAGGAGAAATTATGAAAAAGTTAATGAATTTGATTGCAGGGGAAGTGAGCAAAGCATTTGCAGATGCAGGATATGATGCTTCCTATGGAAAAGTGACAGTTTCCAATCGGCCAGATTTATGTGAATATCAGTGTAATGGTGCCATGGCAGGTGCAAAAGCATATCATAAAGCTCCAATTATGATTGCAAATGATGTGGTGGCTAAGTTACAGGAAAATGATATGTTTGAAGAAATAAGTGCAGTAAAGCCAGGATTTATCAATATCAAACTGTCTGGAAACTTTGTAACAAATTATCTGACAGCAATGCAGCAGAGTGAAAAGTTTGGTTTAGATGAGCCAGAACAAAAAGAGACGATCATTATTGACTATGGCGGACCGAATGTTGCAAAGCCACTGCATGTTGGACATCTGCGCTCTGCAATTATCGGAGAAAGTATTAAGAGAATCAATCGTTATCAAGGTCATAATGTGATTGGAGATGTACATTTGGGCGATTGGGGACTTCAGATGGGATTAATCATTGAAGAATTAAAAGACCGCAAGCCAGAATTATGTTATTTTGAGGAGTCTTATACAGGAGAGTACCCAAGCGAAGCACCATTTACGATTTCTGAGTTAGAAGAAATTTATCCATGTGCCAGTGCAAAATCAAAAGTAGATGAGGCATTTAAAGAAAGAGCACATGAAGCAACTTTCCAGCTTCAAAAAGGTGTGCGTGGTTACAAAGCACTTTGGAATCATATTATGAATGTATCGGTTACTGATTTAAAGAAAAATTACAGTAACTTAAATGTAGAGTTTGATCTTTGGAAAAAAGAAAGTGATGCACAGCCATATATTCCAGATATGATTGAGATGATGAAAGAAAAAAATCTTGCATATATGAGTGATGGGGCATTAGTTGTTGATGTAAAAGAGGAAAATGACACAAAGGAAGTACCTCCATGTATTTTAATTAAGTCAGATGGAGCAACACTGTATTCGACAACTGATCTTGCTACTATTGTGGAACGTATGAAACTGTTCCAGCCAACAGAGATTATCTATGTGGTAGATAAGCGTCAGGAGATGCATTTTACACAAGTATTCCGCTGTTCAAGAAAAGCAGGTACAGTAAAAGAAGATACAAAGCTCAAATTCCTTGGATTCGGTACGATGAATGGAAAAGATGGAAAGCCATTTAAGACGAGAGACGGCGGTGTAATGCGTCTTGAGACATTAATTGCAGAAATTAATCAGGCAGTATATGAGAAAATTATGGAAAATCGTACCGTTTCTGAAGAAGAAGCAAGAAACACAGCAAAGATCATTGGACTGTCAGCGATTAAATACGGCGACTTATCCAATCAGGCATCAAAAGACTATGTGTTTGATGTGGAACGTTTTACTTCATTTGAAGGAAATACAGGTCCATATATCTTATATACAATTGTACGTATCAAGTCAATTATAAAGAAATATAAAGAAATCAATGATGCAGCCAAGGCATTTACATTGCTTCCTCCAGTAAGTGCGAGTGAAAAGGCATTAATGTTAGAATTAACAAAGTTTAATGAAGTAATTGAACAAAGTGCAGCAGAACTTGCACCACATAAAATTTGTGCATATATTTATGAATTAGCTAATAAGTTTAACAGCTTCTATCATGAAACAAAGATCTTATCCGAGGAAGACAAAGAAAAACAGGCAGGCTATATTGCATTAATCAGCCTCACACAACAGATACTAGAGACATGCATTGATTTACTCGGATTTGAAGCACCAGAACGTATGTAATTTAGTAAAAAACTGGTAAAAAACACTATAATAAACCGCTTGCATTTTTATGCAGGCGGTTTTATAATTGTTTATTTAAAGGCATAAGATAAATGAAGATGCCTGCATTCCAAATAGTTAGTAAACTATTAATTAGTGAACTAAATATTAGCCAATTACAAAATATTTGGGGTGCAGCTAGAAAGGAGGAACATGGATAACTGTAGTTTGACACAACGATTTATTTTTGCGACACAGAGACATAGGAAGATAATGGAGAAAGAACTGTCACAGACAGGTGTGCATAGAGGACAGCATCGGCTTTTGATGCATTTATCACGTCATCCAGATGCATCACAGACAGAAATCGCATCACACCTAAAAGTCTCGACTGCGACAGTAGCAGTAGCAGTGAAAAAGTTAGAAAAGGGGGGATATATTACTCGTGTTATTGATGGAAATGACAATCGTTTTAATAAAGTAATGCTGACGGAAAGGGGAGTCCATGTTGTAGATCAGAGTAAGATTCTGATAGAACAGATAGAAAATACGATGTACGATGGATTTTCAGAAGAAGAAAAAGAATGCTTTGCCGATTATTTAGAACGTATTTATAAAAATTTAGGAAAGATAGTGGAGGAATAAGAAAAGTGGAACGCTATAAAAAATATGTCATACCATATTGGAAATATTTTATACTCGGTCCGATTGGTATGATTATAGAGGTATTGGGAGAAGTGCTTTTACCGTGGTTTTTATCAAAGATTCAAAATATAGGAATTGAGAATCAAAATATCACATTCATTGTTGCAATGGGAGTTTGTATGATTGTAACCGCTTTTTGCATGGGAATTGGCGGAATTATGGGTGCTTATTATGCGTCAAAGGCAGCGATGTCATTTGGAGCCGATCTGCGAGCCGATCTTTTTGAAAAAATTCAGCAATTTTCTTTTCAAAATATCGATGAATTTAGTACAGGTTCACTCGTCACACGTCTGACAAATGATATTACACAAGTACAAAACTTAATTATGATGTTTTTGCGTCTTTGCCTTCGTGCACCGGGCATGTTAATTGGTGCGTTAATTATGGCATTTATTATGAATGCAAAACTAGCAATGGTGATTTTAATTGTCGTTCCGATTTTAACTGCAGCGATTGTTGGAATTATTAAAATTGCATTTCCAAGATTTGAATTGATGCAGAAAAAGATTGACCGTTTAAATTCGGGAATTCAAGAAAGTCTTGTTAATATTCGAGTAATCAAATCATTTGTGAGAAGTGATTTTGAAGAAAATAAATTTCAAAAGCTAAATCAAGATTTAAAAGATACAAGTATGCGTGCCTTTAAAGTCGTTATATTTAATATGCCAGTGATGATGTTTGCAATGAATATGACCACAATTGCAGTTGTATGGTTTGGCGGAAATATGATTATCAGCGGTGATATGAAGTTAGGCGATTTGATGGCTTTCGTCAATTATATTGTACAGATTTTAATGTCCCTGATGATGCTTGCAATGGTATTTTTAAACAGTTCTCGTGCGGTCGCATCATTAAAGCGTATTACAGAAGTGTTGGATAAGAAAATTGATTTAACCGATGAAGATGCATTGTGTAAACAAAAAGAAGTGGAACACGGAAGTATTGAATTTAAAAATGTAAAGTATCGTTATTATAAAAACTCCAATGAGTGGGTATTAAATGATATTAATTTTCAGATTAAGTCGGGTCAGACAGTCGGAATTATCGGACCGACTGGATGTGGAAAGACAACGCTCGTTTCAATGATTCTTCGCCTTTATGATGTAGATGAAGGAGAAGTTTTGGTTGATGGTGTTGACGTAAAACAGTATTCATTAAAAAATCTGAGAGAAGGAGTTGGTATGGTTCTTCAAAAAAATGTACTGTTTTCGGGAGATATTATGAAAAACTTGCGTTGGGGAGATGCAAATGCTTCGGATGAAGAAGTGTTTGAAGTGTCCAAACGTGCTCAGGCACATGACTTTGTCATAACATTTCCAGATGGCTATGCGACAGAGTTAGGACAGGGTGGAAGTAATGTGTCAGGCGGTCAGAAACAGAGACTTTGTATTGCCCGTGCACTTTTGAAAAAACCAAAGATTTTGATTCTTGACGATAGTACGAGTGCAGTTGACACCGCAACTGAAGCAAAAATTAGAGAAACGTTTTATACGAGTCTGAAAGATGCAACAAAGATTATTATTGCACAGAGAATTACATCTGTAATGGATGCAGATCAAATTTTTGTTATGGAAGATGGTAAAATTGTAGACCAGGGCGTTCATGCACAATTGCTGGAGCGTTGTGAAGAATATCGTGAGATTTACGATTCACAGATGCGTAGGGAGGTGAAAGAATAATGCCAGAACCGAGAGGAAAACAGGCAGTGATTGGAAGAAAACCGCAAAATACAAAAGCTTCCATCTTGCGGCTGCTAACTTATATTAAACAAGATCAATTTTTATTTTTCATTGCGATGGTCTGTGTTGTGGTTAATACAGGAGCATCACTGATTGGCTCTTATATGCTTCGTCCAATTTTAAATACGTATATTGTCCCAGAAAATGGTATTGGTGATATACAAGGACTAGCAAAGGCATTAGTTCTTATGGCAGCAATTTATATGGCAGGAATTGCAGCGGCATATTTGCAGGCAAGAATTATGATTGGAATTTCACAGAGAGCGTTAGTAAGACTTCGAGAAGAATTGTTTGTGAAAATGCAGAAAATGCCAGTCAGCTTTTTCGATACAACGCCTAATGGAGAGCTGATGAGCCGTTATACAAATGATGTTGATGCAGTTGGAGAAATGTTAAACAATACATTAATTCAGCTATTTGCAGGAATTATTCAGATTGTGGGAACCATTGGATTTATGGTATATACAAACATATGGCTTACAATTTTAACACTTGTAATGACACCACTTATGCTAAGAGCAGGTGGATTCGTGGCAGGGCGAAGCCAAAAATTTTATCGAGAACAGCAGGCAGCGATCGGTAAATTAAATGGATATATTGAAGAGACGATTTCTGGACAGAAAGTAGTAAAAGTGTTCAATCACGAAGAAGAGGCAATTCAAGATTTTAAAGAATTGAACCATGATTTAAGAGAAAAACAGATGAAAGCACAGTTTTTCGGCGGAATTATGGGACCTGTCATGGGAAATCTCAGTCAGATCAGTTATTCATTGACAGCGACAATCGGTGGTATTTTATGCGTTATGCAAGGTTTCGATAAAGGTGGTTTACTTATTTTTGTAAATTATTCAAGACAGTTTTCCAGACCAATCAATGAAATTTCAATGCAGGTCAATACGATATTTTCAGCGCTTGCTGGTATTGAGAGAGTGTTTGCGATTTTAGATATGGAAGAAGAAACAGAATTTGGCACGATTCCAAAAGAAGATCAGAGTCTAACCGATAAACATATCAATAAGCTTGACCATGTAGAAGGTGAAATTGTGCTGCAGAACGTGACATTTGGATATACACCAGATAAAGTGATTTTAAAAAATATCACGCTGTATGCAAAAAAAGGACAAAAAATTGCTTTTGTTGGTTCAACAGGAGCTGGAAAGACAACAGTTACAAATCTGCTCAGTCGTTTTTATGAGATTTCCGAGGGACGTATTTCGATTGATACGATCGATATCCGAAATATTGCAAAAGATGAACTGCGAAAAAATATTGCACTCGTGCTGCAAGATACCCATTTATTTACTGGTACAGTAATGGAAAATATTCGTTATGGACGATTAGATGCGACGGACGAAGAAGTAATTCAGGCAGCAAAAATTGCAAATGCCGATGGATTTATCCGTCATTTAGCTAACGGCTACCATACGATGTTGGAAGGAGACGGCGCAAATTTGAGTCAAGGACAGCGCCAGCTTCTGAATATTGCCCGTGCTGCATTGTCAAAAGCTCCAATCTTGATTTTGGATGAGGCAACAAGCTCTGTCGATACTCGTACCGAACAGTTAATTCAGAAAGGAATGGATGCATTGATGGCAGATCGTACCACTTTTGTAATTGCACATCGTCTTTCTACAATACGAAATTCAAAAGCGATTATCGTACTTGAGAACGGACGAATTATGGAACGTGGTACGCATGAACAGCTGATGGAAAAGAAAGGTCGTTATTATCAGCTTTATACAGGAAAGGCCGAACTTGACTAAATTTTATAAAATATGTTCTGTGATTTGTGAATAAAAAATATAAATTTTTCTCTGCCAGTAGGTATATAACCTGCTGGCAGTTTCACGCTGCTTGAATACATATCATGTTTTTCTATTGGATCATTATCTATATAGTTAGCAACTCTTGACATGTTTTGAGTTATTCCAGCTGCTTCATAAAATTACATCCATTTTTTATATCTTATTGCACGAATTATAATAAAGCTGTATAATATTAGGGGCAGAAAAAGTAATGAAAAGGAAGCAAAATGGATTATAAATGTCCGATTTATGACGATGTATAATTTTAATAGAAAAGAGGAAGTTTGATGAATCAGGAAAAATTAAATGATATATTATTAGGTGCAAAGTTTGAGAAAGAAAAAATGGATGCATTGACAATGGAAGAATTGATGGAAGTACATACGGTCGCACTCTATTGTATGATGAAAAATAAAAATGAAGAAAAAAAGTCAAAATTTTTCCAAAGTCGTGCAAAAGTATTTTATATGTTGATTTTGGAGCGTCTTACTACTGCAGGCGAGTTGTTTGTTTTATTTTCAAAAGCAACAAGACTGCCTTATGTTATCTGTGATGAAAAGACATTTGATGATCAGATTTATCTGTTTTTGGATGAACAGCAGGCATTGGATGCAGCAAAAAAAGACGGAGCAGATGATAAGGCTGTTATAAAAGTAGAAAATAAACAGATTATGAGCTTTTATTTAAGTTTGTATTCGATTGGTGTCAATGCAATTATTGTGAATATAAGCGATAAAACAATGCGTGTTCAACTGAAAGAACTGTATAAAGAGCCAGATTATTCTAAGATTCCAGAAGAAAAGCGTCCAGTTGTCAATCCACAGCTTCAGCTGACTTCGATTTACTATGTACAGGAAATGAGAAGACAGCAGCAAAGCGGAGAGAAAAAAGATTTATCTGATATGTTGGAAGAAATGAATGCAAATTTAAGAAATGGAAAATTCTTTTTGATGTATCGAAAAAGAGAAGATGAAGATGCATCAGAAGAAGGAAAGCAAATAGAGTTTCCTACGATAAAATTAAAAAATGGAGAATTGTACCATCCGATTTTTACGGATTTGAATGAAGCTTTGAAATTCCCAAATGCAAGAAGTTTTCATCCAATGATTACAGATTTAAAGGGAATCTTTAAAGTATTGGCACCGCAAGTGGCAGGAGTCATTTTAAATCCACAAAGTGTCCAGATCATTGTAACAAAAGAAGTTATGAAAAAGGACGAATAAATTGAGAGAGGAGGATGGCGGCGATTCTTGCCTAAATCAATTGGTTGACAGAAATCGTTATTTTTGAATGAAAAAAAAGAAATTAGTCGTTGGAGTTCTTGCCCATGTGGATGCAGGAAAGACAACATTGGCAGAAAGTATGCTTTATTTAAGTGGGGCAATTCGCAAATTTGGGCGAGTGGATCATAAAGATGCATTTTTGGATACTTATGATATGGAACGTGCCAGAGGAATTACGATATTTTCCAAACAGGCAGAGTTAATGCTTGGGACAATGGAAGTTACTTTGCTTGATACTCCAGGACATGTCGATTTTTCCGCTGAGATGGAACGAACACTTCAAGTTTTGGATTATGCGATATTAGTAATTAGCGGTGCGGACGGTGTGCAGGGACATGTTCAGACGCTTTGGCGTTTGCTCGATCAATACCATATTCCAACATTTGTATTTATTAATAAAATGGATCAAGAGGGTACGGATGCAGAAAAACTGATAGAACAACTGCAAAAAGGTCTGGATGAACGATGTATTGCGTTTGGAAGAGAACAAGAACAGCAGTTGTTTATGGAAAATCTGGCAGTATGTGACGAGGAAGTATTGGAATACTATGTAGAGCGAGGATTTATTTCTCATAATCAGATTGTAGCTATGGTGAAGGAAAGAAAGGTATTTCCATGCTATTTTGGCTCGGCTTTAAAGATGACTGGAGTAAAGGAATTTATGAAAGAAATCAAGTCTTATATGGAATATCCAAACTATCCAGATCAATTTGGTGCGAAAGTATATAAAATAGCAAGAGATGCGCAAGGAAATCGCCTTACTTACATGAAAATTACAGGGGGCAGCTTGAAAGTAAAGCAGCTGCTGACAAATAAATTGCTGCACCAGACACTCGAACAGTCGGAAGATGTCTGGGAAGAAAAAGCAGATCAAATACGAATTTATTCGGGTGGTCAGTTTAAAACGGTTGATGAGGCAGAGGCGGGTACCATTTGTGCAGTGACAGGACTCACAAAGACGTATTCTGGACAGGGGCTTGGAATTGAAGCTGAGTCAGATATGCCAATTTTAGAACCAGTACTTACGTATGAGATTCAGCTTCCGCAGGGTACAAATGTCCATGATATGTTTATAAAGCTTCGTCAGTTGGAAGAAGAGGAGCCGCAGCTTCATATTGTGTGGAATGAGCGATTGAATGAGATTCATGCACAAGTGATGGGAGAAGTGCAGATTGAAGTGTTAAAGGCAATGATCCAAGAACGATTTGGAGTCAGTGTGACATTTGGTGCAGGAAGAATTGTATATAAAGAGACAATCGAAGAAGCAGTCGAAGGAGTAGGGCATTTTGAACCACTTCGCCATTATGCGGAAGTGCATTTAATATTAGAGCCAGGAGAGTTAGGAAGTGGTATTGTATTAGACAGTGTGTGCAGTGAAGATTTATTAGATCGCAACTGGCAGCGGCTTATTTTAACACATTTGGAAGAAAAAAAGCACGTTGGTGTGCTGACAGGGTCTGAAATTACTGATATGAGAATTACACTAGTATCAGGGCGGGCACATTTAAAACATACCGAAGGCGGAGATTTCCGTCAGGCAACGTATCGTGCCGTGCGGCATGGATTGATGAAAGCAAAATCAGTTTTATTAGAGCCAATTTATGAATTTCGTCTTGAAATTCCATCTGATTGTGTCGGTCGTGCGATGAATGATATACAAAAAATGTATGGTCGTTTTCAGCCTCCGGTTATACAAGGAGAAGAGACCATTCTCACTGGTTTTGCCCCAGTCGTTACAATGCGGGATTACCAGACGGAAGTAACAGTATATACAAAAGGACGCGGAAGACTGTCTTGTAATTTAAAAGGATATGAGCCATGTCACAATACAGAAGAAGTAATCGAACAGATTGCTTATGATGCAGAGGCTGATTTGGATAATCCACTAGGTTCGGTATTCTGTTCACATGGTGCTGGATTTACAGTAAGCTGGGACGAAGTAGAACATTATATGCATCTTGGATCAGTGCTGCAGCCAGAAAAGGAAGAAGAAACGGTGGAGGAAGTGCAAACGTATCTGTCACGACAGACAGCAGTCAGCTCATCTTGGACGGATGAGAAAGAATTAGAAGAAATTTTTAACCGCACATACAAACCTGATTCATCGAAACGACGTAATTGGAATCGAAATACACCAATTACGCGTGAGTTTAATCCTGAAAAGACAGTCAAAAAACAAGAAGTTGTGGAAGAGTATCTTCTTGTAGATGGATATAATATTATTTTTGCATGGGAAGAATTAAGAGAACTTGCAAAAGTGAGGATTGAGAGTGCAAGAGATAAGCTGATGGATATTTTATGCGACTATCAGGGATATAAAAAAATAACAGTTATTCTTGTATTTGATGCGTATAAAGTAAAGGGAAATCCTGGATCTGTCATAAAATATCATAATATTCATGTTATTTATACAAAAGAAGCAGAAACTGCTGATCAATATATTGAAAAGGCAGTTCACGCAATTGGAAGGCAGCATAAAGTAACCGTTGCGACATCGGATGGATTAGAACAGATTATTATTATGGGACAAGGGGCTCAGCGAATCTCTTCTCTCGGACTTAAAGAAGAAATTGATGCAATGAAAAAAGAAATCCGCAAAGAATATTTAAATAAGCCGGTCAATGGAAAAAACTATTTGCGTGATTATATGTCCGAGGAAATTACCGATTTAGCAAAAAGAAAAAAACGAAAGGAAGCGTATAGCGATGGGATATATTGATATGCATGTGCATTCTACATTTTCAGATGGCATGTGTACACCAGAGCAATTAGTCCAGATTGCAAAAGAAAAAGGATTAAAAGCGTTTGTATTGACTGATCATGATACAGTGGCAGGAGTAGAACCGACAATCGAAGCAGCAAAGGGAAGCGGAGTGACTGTTTTGCCAGGTATTGAAGTGTCCGCCGTGTATCAAGGAAGAGATATTCATATTTTGGGATATGATGTAGATATTTATAATAAGCAGTTTTTAGAACGGCTTGCTTATTATCAAAAAGAACGAGAAGACCGCAACGACCGAATGATTTTGCTGTTGGCAGAGCATGGATTTTCCATCAGTAAACAAAAAATAGAAGCAAGATTTCCAGGTGCTGTTATGACAAGAGCACATTTTGCACGCTATTTATTTGACGAAGGACAGATCGGTTCGGTAAAAGAAGCTTTTGAGAAATATATTGGAGTCGGATGCCCTTGTTATCTTCCAAAAAAAGAAATTACACCAGAAGAAGCAATGAGCTGCATTCAGCTTGCAGGAGGACATCCCGTGCTGGCACATCCGATGCTCTATCATATGGAGAAAAAAGAAATTGAGGTATTAGTGCGCTATTTAATCTCTCTTGGATTGGAGGGAATTGAGGCGATTTACTCAAACAATTCTGAAGAAGACGAACGATTTGTGCGCCAGCTTGCAAAAAAATTTGGCATTTATATTACTGGCGGTTCAGATTTTCACGGAAGCAATAAACCAGCGATTCAGATGGGTACTGGAAAAAACAATATTCATGTTCCAGAACAGCTTTTATACTCGATATGGAAGCAGTAAAACGATGATTTTTAATTATATTCGCTGATACTTCAATATTAGTTACGCAAAAGCATAAAACAGGCAGAAATGCTTGTAGTTCCATATGCCGCCGCATGCAAATTGGAGCTGTCTATCTTGTGAACCTCTCCCCGTCAAGTAGACAATTGAAAAAAATATAAAATTTTTCCTGCCAGTAGATTAGCTGCTGGCAGTTTTTTATGCGGCTTGCCAGTAGATTTCATGTTTTTCCATAGGAGTTAAAACTCCA
>JALFSR010000036.1 GCA_022778745.1 Clostridiales bacterium | reverse complement strand
TCCATCTGTCTTTTTGTATTCTCTATCAATCTCAAACTTTGGTCTGAAATCACCATCACCATCTGAATAGAATCCAACAAGAGATGAATGCCCTAAATCACCACAACTTTGCATCCAATTAAGCATGGAACAGAAATCATCTACACATCGTTCGTTCATTGTAACTTTTATATCAAATGTTACATCTTTACTCATTTATTCTCCTTTCTGATAACCGAATGAAATGAAAAATCTATTAGGTTATATTTTATATACTCATTCTATATAATATTTATCCGTTAATTGTCATCATCACTCCCATGATCCATAATTTTCCTATCTTCCCAATCGTACCCAACACACAAATCATTTATTTCTTCTTTATGAGATTCTAAATATTCCATAATTTCCTTGATTAAAACGATATCTTCATATTCAATCCCAAAGTCGTTTGGATGAAATTTTTCTCTGTATTCATCATCGGGAATGTATGCAAATCCATCTAATGTGTCATATCGAATTGGCAAAACACACTTTTCTTCAAAATCTTTTTCTGGGTCATAATCAAGATAAACAGTCACGCCAGATCAATCGACTACAATTTTTAACATTCGTTCCTTATCTTTATTTCTTACTAGAATATCTCTAATGTCTTTTAAAATATCCAATTACTCACCATCCTTTGCCTTCTTCTGTTCCTTATACTGCCAAATCACTTCTCTTGCGATCATCTCAATATTCATATGCGCTTGACCATAGCAATCCATATGTTTAATATTTTTACAATCAGTTTCAAATTTATAGCATACACCCATCTCATAACCGCAACGTGACCACTCTTGCCACTTAATAATGTGGTCAATTTCTTTGACAAGTGCATCGAAACCATACATTTCTTCTTTGCCATCAAATGACTTATATGTATAATTCTTAGGACTACGAATATACTTCCTTATTTCTCTTTCTGTACATTCCTGAACATTTATATTTCTAAAAATGTTATATGGAATTACTTTCTTTTTATTACAATCATAGTTCAGTACATAATATTCAAACTGCATTTATTCACCTACTTTTCACAAACTTCCCATCCATACCATTCTCTTCAAATATCCACGTTCCGGCTTCAGTAATGTGTGCATAATAACAATATCCAGTATAGTCAGCTAAATCACTTAATTCTCTTGCACATTCATCTGTTGGAACTACAACCATTTGGCAGTAGTTATATGTATCATCTGCCATAATATCTTCAAACAACTTTCCATCTTTGTCGTAGCATTTAATATCATTCAAGTGCGTATGATTTAATATCCATTCATAATGCTCGCAATCAAATTCGTTATCAAATTCTTTGCCATCATCGGCAATATAAACTGTTCTCATATATTTCCTTTCCGCATTTCGTACATAAAATGCGGAATTTATTTATTTGCTTCATACCAACCTTGCAAGCTACTATAAATTTTTTCAATAAATTCTCTGCCATTATCATCTAAATACTCTACAAATCTATCAATCTGTAAAAGTGCATAACCATGATTCCATTCATCTTCCTTTAGTTTATTTTGATTGAAAAACTCTGCTTGTTCATAACAGTCTTTCTCCCAAAACTCTCTAGCTAAATCTTCTCCATTTAGTTCTATTTCTTTTTTAATCACTATCATTTTTTTATTTTCCTCTTAAAACACTTTTTCTATGGTTTCTATCGACCATATATAACCCTGTATAACTACCAATCCCACCGCCATTTGTTGTTAATGAACAAGCAATACCATTCGAGTCATAAACTCTGTATCCTTGTTTGAAGTTTCTCGATAATGATTTTCCATCATCTAACCATTTATTACTTTCAATACCACCAACAAAAATTAATCTGTTGGTGGTTTCTGAAAATTTTCAGCCACCAGACTATCCTTCTGAACAGTTGTAATTGTATTTGATATTTCATCATTTCTTATTTCTATTCTTTGTTCAGTTTTACCATCGGAATTATATCTTCCTCTCATAGCGGCACCAACAGCAATATAGTTATCCTTTGTGACAGTTGTAATAGTATTGCAAAGCCCATCAGTCCTAAGAGTATACTCCCGCATATTGCACCTGCGTTCTTTTATTTTCCCGGATTCATAATCTTTCCGAATTCTCTTTGCATATTCTGTTCTTTGATATTTCATTGCAGCCGGCAGAATTGTTTTATCACCACAAGCAGAATTTACTCCACTTGTGGTTTCTGAAAATTTTCATCTGTACAAATATATGTATTGTCATACTGAGCCTTATAAAGATGTTCTGCCAATAATTCACAACAATTGGTAATAATACCATTACCAGCTTGCTTATATAAATGTGTATCAGCTACACCAATATCTTTTGCTTTATCGCAATCTTCAAACGTAAGACCCATTAACTTATAACACTCTCTCGGAGTTAATTTACGAATTCTGATATTATCTAAAATATTTCCTATTGCATATCCATGTGTGCAAGCACATATTGTTTGACTTATACCTTCTGTGCTATATACTTTACCTGCTTGTGAGCCATCATTTGAAACTTGACCAACTTGCACAATCTTTGGCATACGATTACCACCACTGCAAGTATCTATAGTAGGTGAAAGACATTCACTGTTATAAACTCTTCCTGCTTGTGGATTAGGTTCTTTCTCAGTACCATAAAGTTGTCCAATTTGTTCTAAAATAGCAGTGCCTTCAGATTTCCTATTTGATACACCTCTATCTTCCCTTGAAGTAATACAATTTGCATACTCAATCATTTGTGTATCTTTAATAGATTTATCAATGCACGATACGATTTTTACTGGATCTTTATAGTCGGTCGCTCTTAAACCTTGTGACACTCCATCTGTATCAAGAACTCTTACTTTATCTTGTACATTCTTATCTGGATTTAAAGAACCAGCAACTTTTATGTCACTCCCTTTACTTTCGGAAAATAACTTAAACTTTCTTGTTGCCACTTCACTCAAATAATATTTTTCATCAACGTTTTCTTCCAAAACATCTTTTAATCTGATTCCAGTATCAAATGGTTTCGGGAAATCAAATGTTCTATTATCTATATCTTTTCTGATTGCGATAACGAATACTCTTTCTCGATTTTGTGGTACTCCGCAATCTTTACCATTAAGAACAGACCAATATGTATTAAAACCTAAGTCATCAAACACACTAATTAGATTATTAAAATGTTTAATAAACTTTTTACTAACAAGATTCTTTACATTTTCAACCATTATATATTTTGGAAGAGTGTTATCATCTTTTGCTCTCTTTAATAATTTAATATTCTCCCATAGTAAACTGCTTCGTGTTCCACTATCAGGGTCTAAACCTTTCATTTTCCCTGCAACCGAAATATCAGTACATGGGAACGAACAAGTCCAAAAATCAGCATATGGAAGTTCATCAATTCTACTAATATCTCCTAGATTATTTGTCAGTTTACAAGCCAACCAATATTTCTCTATATCATTTGATTTCTTCTTTGCTAACTTAAACCAATCAAACTTTTTATTCTTTTCAGGTTCATACCCTAAGTTAATATCTGTGAGATATTGAGCCATTTCTTCTCTTGATGGATAATCATTATATTTTTCAACTGTTTCATTAGTCATCCCGCAATGAATAGCAGCGTATGATAAAACTGATTCTTTGTTAATATCTGATGTATTTAATACTTCAATGTCAAATAAGCCAGAATTCTCAAAACCTCTTTCCTGACATCCAATACCAGAAAACAAAATATTTGCTGTTAATTTTACTTTTGTTAAACTCTTGTTTCTATTCTCTATATTCAAAAACCTTGTATTCCAAGGCTATGCATAGCTTTATAATCCGGATTTCTTGTACTTTCCTTTCTTTAATCTGTTAATTTGTTCTGTTTTTACTGGCATTTGCAACTACCAGATGAAAACAATATTCAATTTGGAAAATTATTTCCTAAAATAAACTATTGTGTAACGAACACTTTTTCATATGTTTCTTTACAATATCCATTCTCACCTATATATTCCTGAATTTTATGAGGAAGATTATTATTGATAATATAATTATTTCTCACTTCTAAAGCTTCTCTTTTTGTTTGAAAAACACCTAGAATAATTTCTTTTTTATTTACTTTAATTCTAGATCTCCAACCGACTTGTCCTCTATGGTCACACCATGAAACACCAACATAGCCAGAAGTATTTTTATTATTAATTGTCAAATGTGTATTTTGTTCTTCATATGTTGCCCATCTACAATTTTCTGGTGAATAGTCATCATATGGATTTTTTCTATCAATCGTTAAACCTTGTTCGTATCCACTTTCCTGTGACCATTTTAAAAAATTAATAAATCCATCTTTTCCGCCATCACAATCTCTTTTCCATTCATCACAAACCTTTATACCTAATGCACCATATTTGTGATAATTATTTGATTTTGGAGAATAACATCTTCTGTTCATTTCTCTCCAAATTGAATAAATTGGTTCTTTACTATATCCGTGAGAAGATTTACCGCTCATGGCAAATTACCTCCTCACAGATATCTACTATGTGTTCTATTAACTGTTTAGGATATGTACTTCTCTCCTTTGCATTTTTCATACCTTGAGTGCCAGTCGCCATACCTCTCTTTGCAACCGCGTGATGGTCATTTGCTCCATTTTTACATTCAGGTAAAAACTTTGGATTAGGATGATTCGTGAATATATCCGTAGGTTTTGCTCGCCTCTGTTCTGGTGGAACGTCTTCCATATACTTGCAATACCAAACTGTATATCTCGGAATCCCTTGAATAAAATCCATCTTTCTAAAAGCGGATCTTGGATTCTCCCAGAAGTAAATCAACTTTGGATTAATCTCTAATAATTCTTCAACTAACTTTCTGCAATGCCAATTCATCTTGTCACAGAATTTTGCAAAATCACTGACTCCATCTAAGTTTCCAGTTTCTTCATTCTTCCTTCTGTGATGTGAAATGGCTGCAATACTATAACTTTGACAAGGTGTTCCTAACCAAATAACATCTGGTACACCAAATCTTTCTAAAATATCTTTTGTAGTAATCTTACTACAATCCATATGCCAATCGACATCAAACTGCTCATCAATATCGACTGTATATGTTTCATGCCCTCTTGCTTTGAACTCATTTGATAAACAACAAGTACCTGCAAATAACTCTAAAACTTTAATAATTGTTCACCATTACAATGTCGCTGCGCAGCTTTACCATCTGATGAACATTCGTATCCTTTCTTAAATTTTTAATAAAATAAAATGGGAATAATCGCATTGAATAATGCTTAGAAAAATGATAAAATATGTATATGCAACTTGGATTATTCCCTGTTGTTATGTAGTAGATAGCCTGTAGGTCGGCAAACTTGTCAGGCTATCTACTTATTTATTCTCTTTTTCAAGTGGTCGTGCAAGGCTTCTCACCTACCGCAAACCTCTCATGGATTTCGCTACAGTTTTATGTGTTAGTGTCCCACTCGTTCCATGTTGTAGAGTCCGTATTGTCTTTCGCAACTTTATCTTTGTTCAACGACCAATTTAATTATCAATCGGCACATATTTTTGCCAAATATCTTCTATTACTATATTCTCCAAATGCTTGTACTTCTCAAACACTTCACCAAAATCAAGCTGCCTATACAATCCATCTTCTGTTTTCTCTGTCTCAAAGAAATGTAAGTCACCAATCTTCCCACAAATCTTACAAACTGTCGCCCAATGAGGTCTATCATTATGGATTAACAAAACATCTTTGTACTCGTGTTTGTGCTTTGATTTTTCACTGGATTTAGAAGTGGATGACTGCTTTTTCTTGCGATGTTTTGGGATTTCGTTATTTAAACTTTCCATAATTCACCTCACTTTTGCCAATAAATCCTTCGATTTATTCACAAACAATATCTAACTCATCGCCAATCCTACGAATCGTTTTCCCTAGCTGAATACACATTGATTTCAGCCAATCTATATCTCTATTTTCCATTACTCTTTCCATTTCTTCTTGTGTCAAGTCTGAGAAACAAGCATTTTCCCATTTTCCATCTCTTTGCACTCTGAAATATATTCCATCTAAGTTTCTATCCATTTTTATTTCTCCTAAAACTGATTCACATACTCCTTATACTTCTGAAAATCCTCACAGCTCATCAACACATCCGAATAGTAATAATCCTTATTCCGAATAATCGCCCAGATTTTCTTTAACTTTCTTCCGATACATCTGATAACTGTATTATCCTGATCACGATACCAATTACCACTCAAAATAGTCTGAATGGCGTAGTAATCAGCGTCCTTATCCTTATCATCCACTTTGATGTGAATAGTATCCTGGCATCCACATTTACAAGTCACAATCAACTCTTTCTTATCTTCTGAAATCATTACTGACATAGCCTATTTCTCCTTTACATTCTCATATTCTGCCAAATGATAAAACCAATTAATCTTGTCATCTAACTCTC
Source organism: Clostridiales bacterium (assembly GCA_022778745.1). GTDB lineage: Bacteria > Bacillota > Clostridia > Lachnospirales > Lachnospiraceae > Fimimorpha. The sequence goes on along the minus strand of JALFSR010000036.1, from coordinate 23,339 downwards.
GTACTTGCTTTCGTAACTCTTCTGACTTTTTCTTACTGTCTGTTTTTTTATATTTCTTCCACAATTCATCTCTCTGTTTGCTAAGAACCTTATAACATTCATCTATATCCTCTTCACCAACAACAGAAATCTCTATTGGTTCTCCACAAAACGGGCAATAGTTTATCTTATAATACGTATCTTCCTCGTACTCATCATCCCAATCTTTGATTACTTCTGAATACCACAAAGCAAAGGAAGGAAAAGTACATTCGTCATCTATATCATCATCCGTATATACTTCATCGCTAAAGACGATACAAGGATTCTCTTGAATTTTGTCACAACACCAAGAGAACGGTTTAAATTTATATCCTCTTGTACCATTAAATTTCTGTCTGATTAACTCTATTTTCATAATTTCACCTCCAAAACTGACTTAAAAATGTCGGATTTATCTGTATTTCTATTTTGAGGGTGCGGATTTGCACTCGCACATGTCATAGTCATACTGCTGTTCCTTTCAGTATACCGACCCAGTATCCATTTGTTACCTCTTGGTGGATGTCTACCTTTTCCAATCACCTCAAAACGGAAAATCTATCCGTAAATTTAACAATTCATCTACGCCACTCCTACTCTCTTCTGATACTGCTTGAAATCATTTACCATATGTGAATAATTCTTGCGCTGATCCATAAAATATGTATTATTATTTGCAGCGTAATTCTCTAACCAATCATCTAAATCCACATCATTCTTATATGAATACGCTACCATAGCAAGTAAAGATAAACGATTTGCTATGTCCAATAGTTTAGAACCATCTCTGATAGTATTATTCTCCAACCCATCAAGAGTCTCTTCATAACAATCTATTTCTTCATTTACTGTTTCTACCGGCACGTCCACCATTTCAGCGACAAATGATTCGGGAGTTACATTTTCAGTTTCTTCAATATGTAGAAACTCATTCATAAGTGTTTCAAGAATATGTAACTTAGCAATAATATTTGCCTTATCTTTTGTACTTCCGTTATCATCAACTCTATCAAACTGCTTACCATCAACTGCTTTATTTCTTAATCCGTCAACAAAAGCATTTAAAAACTTTTCAAACTCTGTATCATTAAGTCCAGCTTGTGTAAACTTATCAAATAAAGTGAACCAAATAAATGAATCTCTTGCATTGAATAATGACTTTGTATCGTCTGTTACTATGTTCTCCAAACGTGTAATATTATCATTTAGTTTTTTAAACTGTTCATCTGTTGCGTTTTCATTTATGTATAAAGGATTCTTATTGCTAGTTTTGTTCCATTTGTCAAGGAAATTTGTAATCATTACTGACTCATAAGCAATACGTTCCAAGATTCCACCTTCTTTTTCACTATCTTTAATATCACATTTATTAAGGAAAAATTCTTTACTTGTAATATCACGAATTTGTTCTGCAAATTTAGGAACATAAAGAAATTGTTTCTGGTTAGCAGTAAAATTCTTTCTTGTATTGTATCTAACCATATACGTTGCAATTTTTTCTTTATCACAATTCTCATGAATAACTGTTTCAATCTGGTATTCATCAAATTTTTTCTGTAATTCCTTTGGGAACTGTTCAAATGTCTTGTTACGAATATCAAATTCAGCATCTTCAAACTTTGTCTTTCCGTTCTCATCCTTAACTAACTTCTTATATGGAATAATTGGATTTTCAACAGAAGACTTTACTTTATGATTTCCAAATCTTATCATTTTAAATGCAGCCGTTCTACTTCCACCATCTACAATGTGTATCTGACCTGATTCTTCTTCCGCTAAAATAATAGGAGGAATATACTCATCTGTAAGTATAGTTACTGCCAATCCATCGACAATTGGTTTCCACGCAGGATTTCTCTGTGTATCGGCATCATTAGTGATATATCCTTCACTAACATTTTTTGTGTACTGTTCCATTGTGTATACTTGTTTTCTTGGTCTTGCCATTTTTATGTGCCTCCTATATCTTAGAGTAAAACTGCTATGTTCCTATATGAATGGATTGCATTATAGCAATCATCATACTGCTTCTTATTAATATGTAATTCCTCAATTATTTCATTTGGGCTAAATCCAATGCTTATTAAATGTAATACTTCTTTTTGTAATAACGAAAGCCTATTTAGATATTGGTTCATCTGGCAGCTATAATAATTTTGGTTATCTTCAAATATCTCTTCCTCTACCGTATTTTCTGCAACTAGAATATCTCCTATTGTCAATCTATCGTTTTCTTTAATAGGTGTATCAATCGGTATTGACATCATATCAGCTTGCCTTTTGATCCTATTCCTTCTGGTCATTTCAGTTTTAAATTTGTTAAGCAAACATGAATATAAGAAACCATCAAATGATTGCTGTTTATCATACCTTTTTAACACGTCTACGAATATCTCATTGGCTAGTGAGTAGAAATCTTGATTATCTACATTAAACCGTAATTTAAAAAGGATTCTATCTACAAGGTTATGTAATTTTTCTGCATTGTTTGCATAATATGTATTAATTATTTGTTCCATAAATATCAGCCTGCCTTTTTATCACTATCTGTTGCAATGCTTTCATCATCATTAGGAATATCTATAATACGAAATGAATATTTCCTGCCGAATAATCCATCTATTGCCTTTTGAACCCTGTCACGATGCAAACAAGAAACATCTGAAAACTTTTTAAGAACATTTTCTATTATTAGCAACTCATCTTTAATATTTCTTCTCTCTTTTCGGTTTTGTTTTATTTTTTTGTAAATAATCCACCCATTATATAGGTCTTTTGGCCTTTCAATCTCAATAATATGTAAGATATCTAATAATTCGTTATCCGAATTTTTCAATTTTTCCAGTAATTCATCTTCACGGGATTTTGCCTCCGATAAAATATCATCACACGTTCCAAAACGCTCAATCCATCTCGTTATATTATCGGATGGGATATAATCTTCTTTTGAGATGTTCTTGATTTTCTTATCTGTCTTTGGTTTAACATCAGGAATTGCTTCTACTTTGAAATGCATTTTCTTCATAGTTTTAGGAATGTGATCTAGTATATTTTTCGCCTTTGAATACTCAAATAACCCTTTGTCTTTTTCAGAACAGGTTATTGGACTCCCACTACTATTTAATTTAAGATAAACACCTTTATTATTTTTTATTGCGTAGTCCAAAAATTTTTCCTCCTTTCGTAAAAAGGGTATAAAAATAGAGCAATACAACATATACTTCTCTGTAAATGCTCTATTCTTGAACCAATAATTATTTAATGGAGCTTATGGGACTTGAACCCATGACTTGCTGTTTATGAGACAGGTGATCTAACCAACTGATCTAAAGCTCCAAATGTTCCCATATTGGATTTGAACCAATATCTATGTTATAATTAACACTGTTCTACCACTCCATTCTGCGCATAAATGGTTTTGAACTAATGGGAACTTTCTGTCTTTCCAGATGCCAGTAACATAAATAATTTTGTAACAAGTTATAAGTTAATAAGTTCCAAATTGCTTGCAAGCATTCGCACCTAAGGTTTACTTTTTAACATGGTTTCCTCTTATTTTGGCGCAAGATATATCTTTCTGGACTAATTTAATACTTGGCCTTCGTATAACTCTAGTCCATAATGTGGATGAAGGGATTTGAACCCTCACGGTATTACACCAACAGATTTTAAGTCTGTATCGTCTGCCTATTCCGACACATCCACAAAGTATATTTCTATATTCAGTTTTGAATAATTGGAATAATTTAGCAGAAATGCTTGAAATAACTTGACTAATACATGTTAAATATGTAATAATATCATCAAGCGTAGTTTCTGCTATGCTTCAAATTCTCGACCGTTCTGGTCACGAATTTGTGTATATGTATGAAGACCTGCCCGATGGTGCGCCAACACCGTTTGAGGGTGGGTCTTTTATTTTCTACTATTTTCTTTACACTTAGAATTATAGAACTTATGTTTGGCTTTGTCAATAGAAAATACAAACATATGTTCTATTCGCATTTATTTCCATTCATTCCAATTGTGGAAATAACAGGTTATGAACTATATCCTTCTCTTCTACGACACCATATAAAGATAATCTTCCAAAAAAATCATTATCTTGGTATTCTATGCTATCAGCTTTTTCTATAAGTTCTTCTCCATTTTTCTTTCTAATCCTTTTTGGTTTATCATGCTGGAATGACTTTTTACTAAATACAGTTAATGTTATCATATCATCATCATTCATATGTTCAAATAATTTTTTTGCGTCTTTAACGGAACACATTATTACATTGCTCATTATGCAAACACCTCTTCCCATTTTATATCTTCTCCAAAGAAAAACGTATTAAAGCAAACCTTATTAACTATATTTCTTTGAGTTTCATCAGAAACGTTCCCCAATTTCTTGATAACTTCTTCTTTACAAATTGTTTGTGGTTGCTCCCCAAGAATCATTGAATATGTTGAAAGTCCATTTTTGGATTTTGCATTTAAACATCCATGAACCGGAAGATGTTGTTTCTTTATAATATGGGTCAAAGGCATTACTGTAATAATACTAGCGTTAGTAGTGCCTTTTTCATTACTAACGATAATGTATGGTCTTCGCTTTTTCTGAACAGAACCAGATCTATAATCTATTTCTGCTTCAATAATGTCGTATTTGTGAAGTTCCATATGTATCCTCCCTCCTGTATATGTATTAATACCTTTGATATTTCATATTATATAATCTTTAGAATATATTGTCAAGAGTATATTCTAAAAAATATATTTATTTTTCTAAGAATATATGCTAAACTATATATGCTAAAGAATATATTGTAGAGGTAAAATATGAGGATTAATATACAAGACAAATTAGTGGAGAAAAAAATGAATAAGAATCAATTCGCTAAACTCGCACAAATTGGATATCCTGCTGCTTGTTCTATTTATGATGGTAAAACTGATAGGATTTTCTTTGATACTCTTGAAAAAGTTTGCATTGCTCTCGATTGTACCCCTAATGATATTCTTGTTTTTGATGATCCTAAAATGCAACAACGAATGCAAACATATTCTTCAGAAAACAATAAATCAATCAATAATAATAAAAACGATGCTGAATAATTGGCACCGTTTTTATTTCGCTACAAAAAATCTTTTTCAGACATTCCTATATCGCTTAATTTTCCCTTCTGTTGCTTCTGATCTTCTAATATACCAGCACGTTTTAGGATTGCTTTCACCTTATTTGTATGAATACAAAATATCCTTGCAACAGTTTTTACATCATGTATACGTTTATATTCCCTTATAACATCAGAATCATTATACTCTATTTTTTCTGGTTTATTTATGAAATCCATATTACTCCCCAATCTTCTTTTTATATAAGTCTTTTTGCCATAATATCTCCTCCAAATTTTCCAAATAAAAACCAGATTTCCTTGTGGAATTACTTGTCATAGTCAGACAAGGCAGTATTAACTCTTTCCATAAGCTCTTTACATCTCTTATCTAATACTTCCATTGCTTTCCGTTCTGCTTCATCAAAGTCTTTCGTTTTTAAATCAACACAATTAATTCCAAGTTCTTTGCAATCAAAAAATAATTCATCACCACAACCGATATACTTATGAATTGACATATGTAGCGGTTGCTCGATAGTTCTAATAGTTGCCTTGCTTATGTCTTCATTATATTTTTGATTGCCTTTCCACACTAATTTCATATCAATTCCTCCAATCTGCTTTTCAAATCACTTTTGACCTGCGAAAGTGTTTCAATCCTACATTGAATAGCTAAACTCCTAGTTGGATCAGAATAATCAACAGACACTTCTTCATATAACTCCTCACATCTTTCAATTTCCTTATCCAACTCAGATATATATTCCTTTACCTTTTCTCTCATATCCGGTTGATTCACTATATTTAGCATAATTTCATATGCCTTAATAATTCTTACCCTTGGGAGGTTAGTGCGCTCTCTATCATTCTTTGCTTCGTGATATTTTCTTACAATCTCTGATAAAATAAATACCGCATCATCTAATGTCATAGCTTTCATATCATTATATGTTGCATGTAGGCACTCTTCTGCATTTCTATAGTTAATTTTCTGTTTCATATCTATATTTCTCCATTAAATCACTCTTCTAACTCTTTTTCGGTCGATTACCCTTATAATACTTTTCATACCAACGTTCTTTCCTAACGTATTGATTTGGTTTTATATTTTCTTCTTCTATTTCTTGATAAGAGCATTTATTGACTTTACAGCATAACTTATTACATCTTACAAAATACCTACATTCGTTTATATCTTCCGGCAATGTACATTTCTTCACTTCTGTCATTGTTATTCACCACCTTGGTCTATCTAGTTTCCATATAATATTTTTAATCTGGCATACTTGTTTCCCATTAAGCCAAATTTTATCTTTATCTCGCAGTATCATCCTTAATATCAATACGTATATCTTATTCTTCATTTCCTATATTTATACTCCCCTTATTATAACAAAAGAAATCCTACTTTGCTATTGTTTCCAAACCGTCCAATAACTCATTATACAGTTTCATAAGCTTAATCGGATCAGTTTCATCCTTCACGTCAAGAATTTTTCCAAAGGCACAAAGCATATAATCCCTCAATTCAGCGTTATCATATACACTAACAGGTTTCTTAACCAAAAACGGAATCTCTTCACCATCCATAACATACTTTTTATACTTCTCTCCGAAATCTTCCAGATATTCCTGTTCCAACTTCGCAGTCTCACCAATGTATTTATTAGTCATTTTCTCGGATGAATGATTATAAAGTTCCATAAGTACAGACTTTGCTTTGTTGTCATTTGGATGTAATTCCATCATCATTTTCCCCATACCTCTACGCATGGAATGAGAACGCACATCATAGTCTAAACATTCGCCAGCTTTAATAAGTGCCTGACGATATCCCTCCTGGCTCACTACTTTACCCCTATGAGTGCCGTGAAGCTGCTTGAAAATTGGTTCTTCATAATCGTAGTTAAAATCAATACTCTTTTCATTCTCTAAAAAGATTTTAAATGCTTCTTGAATAGCAGTATTGATATATAACTCTTTTACTTTATGTGTTTTCTTTTCTCCACTTACACGAGTATCTGTTTCCTTGTCAAATCGCTGTACGTCCCAATACTTCTTCATGTTTCCATTTTTAAAGAAAAAATCAGACCATTTTGCTTGTCGCAAATCTTCAATACGTCTACCTGTATTAATGTTAAGTGTGAAAAGAAGATAAAAATTCCACTGTTTATTTTCAATGAAATAGTCTTGAACCTTTTTCATATCCTCAAAGTTCTCGATTGCGGTTTTAATAGACTTTGTGCCTTTTTGTTTATTACAAACGCAACCATTCTTATCAAGATACTTCTTCTTTCCGTCAACATTGATAAAGCATCTTCCATTCATATCTGTAAGAACAAAATATGTCAATCCTTTGTATTCACAGGTTTTTGGCTGTATGTTCTGGTTTTCTTTTGATGATATGTTTTCCATTTGAATTGCTAACATATAAACACATCCTTTCTATACTTCCAACAACTGCCAAATAGTTTCATTTAACTCATTCAGATCACAATGAATTTCATTGCCTGTCAAGTTATCATATACTTTGTAATGTGGATAACCATTTTCCACTACTGTTGTGATTGTAAATCTCTCTACCATAATATTTCCTCCGTTTATTTGTATTAAAAAAGGTATCTGGATTATTATTCTCCAAATACCTTTGTGTTTGTATACTATTTAATTTTCCAAATTGAAATCTAATTTCATCTGCTATTCTACTGCTGTGCTTAATGCCGTAATAGCTTTATAACAAGCATTTCTCTGACATTCCAATAGTTTTCTCATACCACAATCTTCTTTCCATTTTGGAATATCATGGTCAAAATTCTGTATCATGTCAGAAAATACTTTGATTGCGTTATCATTGTTCATTTCTTCTTTATTAAATACTTGCCATCCTGATACTATTTCCATATAATTTTCTCCTTTTCTAAAACAACCATTGAACTTAAATTCTAATACCATCCATGGTTATCAAATTCACCATTTTTATAAGCATCAATGTATTTGTTTAAATCTTCCTGTGACATATCTCTTACAAAATTGACAGTTCTGAGAAATTGCTCGAAATTCATTTTATTTGCAACTAAGTGGTCGTGCAACGGTTTCATTTCTTCTTTATGTTTATCATATACTAATGACATAATGTTATCCTCCATTTTTTTCTTAGAACTATTATTCAAACTATAATTGACGTATATCGTTGAAAAATTCTCCTATTAAAAGACACTCTTTATCAACATTGCGTTCATAACCCCTCATTTCCACAGCAAAATCATCTCCTACAATTATAGGTGACTCTTGAATAATTTTATCCATTTCACTAAGATAATTCACAGGTTTTAATATTTCATAATGAGCATCTTCAAAGTCAAAGCAAGTCCTTCCATTAATTTCGCATTCTCCAAATTCATTCAGAAAAGCTTCTGTTTTGCATAAAATTTCTTTCCCGTTTTTAAATCTAGGACTAATCTCTCTGTAAACAATCCCATCTCTTTCTGTTTTTCTGAATATAGTATTGTATAAATCTATTAACTGGACGATTTTTTCTTTTACTGTCATAATTGTTTTCTCCGATACATCATGAATTAATCCATCTATATGTACATTATACTACTCCATGATAATAATAGCCACCAGAAATTTCCCAGTGGCTAAGTGATCAAATCAATATATTTTTATCGAATCTTTTTCTTTTTCATTACTTCCCTGCCGGCTTGCTTATTCATGATATCGGCAGTGGTATTCCAGTTTTCATCACCCATTCGTCTCATCCATCCAGTTCTTCTTTCATTTTCTGCATATGCATAAATAATAAACGCTACAATTCCGATTAAAAATAATGCTCCCATGATATTTTCCTCCGTATACTTTTCTTTTATTATACTACTTCTTTTCAGATAATACCAGTAGAAGTATAGATTCTGGCTGCCTGTTTCATGTCAACGGGCTATGTATCAACCGATAATTTTTATCGGACAGCGACTATCTTTGGTTGATAGTCGGTAATAGATTGCGACTTCTATTGACTTATTTCCAAGGATTAGGAACTAAATTCAAATCGCTTTCGTTTTCTAAAATTGTCAACCAAAAAGTGTGTTGCATTCCGACAGCCGTTTTAATGTCTCCTTCATTAATTATAAAAGTAATGGTTCCCAACTTAATTCTATCTTCACCTACTAATTCATACCCTCTATCTGTAAGGGACTTAATATATTTTTCTTTAGTCATAACTATGATTCTATCCACTAAATTTTCCTCCAATCTTAAAATGAAATACGAGCTTCATTTACATCAAACAATTTGATATTCCAAGAAGCACTGTTTCAACAGCATTGTTTAATGTCAACCCATTTTTGATTATCTGTCTTTCAACTGCGTCTACATCTTCTTCTGTAAGTTCTACTCCGTCCAAATCGTAATCTGACAAATGTCTTTCCAAACATTCCATAATATAACTTCTCATATCCATAATCTTTCCTCCTTAATTTATAGACAAAATTCCGATTTCAAAGCTATTTAATTAAAATTCAAATCAATATCAAAACTGAAATCTTCCCAACTCCATCCGTATTTCTCACAGATATAATCAAGAAGTGTAACAGGATTTCTTCCAGTAGTTCCGTACAAATCCGTTTCATCTTCCATATCTAAATACTCATGTGTTTTAAGTAAGATTTCTTCTACCTCCTCAATCTTCACATTGTTAGGAACTGTAAGTCTAAATTCCCACATATCATCTTCATCATCCCAGAAAAAGTTTATTCTCAAATTAAATTTCTTCATATCGTTTACCTATCCTTTCTCCTTTAAAATCCTGAATTTGTTTCCATTATAAATTCAGTGCTTCTCCATTTTCGTTATACTCAATCGGCTCAATCTTAACAGCGTAACCGATTTTCTTTTCTTTATCGAAAATTTCCATCACAGCTTTTTCACCACCTGATGCAAATTCGAAAGAGAACCTATCGTCGTTCTGTTCAATGATCTTCACAAGATGGTCTAATAACTCATTTGTGTTACGTGCTGCCTGTTTCTGTTCTTCAATAGACTTGTATCCCATACCAAATCCCTTCATTCCATAAAATCAAACTGTGTTTCTATTGGCTATTCAACATGATAATCAGTTATCTTCTGTAATACGTTCCAAAATGTTCTAAAGTGTTCAGCATTATATTCATTGCTTGCCAATGCTTTTAAGTAATATATTGTTTCTTCCACATCCTTTTTTATTTCAACATCAACGCTGCTGTTCTCAGAAGATAAAACGCACAATATGGCTGCGATTTCCTCACAATCATAATATTTTTCCATCTTTGCCATTGTTATTTCCTCCATTTGTCGCATATCACTATTGACTTATTCCATCTGAAAATTCAAAGTCAATATACCATGTTTTAAACTCCCCATCAGGTTCGCCAGTTGTAAAATCCATTCCAAGAATATCAAGCACATCAACAAATTTTTGCCAAGTTTCTTGTTCATGGAATATTAGCATATATCCATCTACTTCGATATTTCGTGACATACATCCAATTTCTTCATCATTTACCCGTTTGATAAAAGAAACCAATGAATCTTGAATGTCTCCTGCTAAATTACAAATCTCTAATCTATTACTCATAATTTATTCCTCACTTTCTGTTTTTAAATACACTACCGGAAATATCCAACCTGTCTTATCATTTATCATGCAAGTATCATAATTAAGGTTATATAATTCATATTCTGTATCACACCTCTCACAAGTGAAATTATTCCGATTGTACATTCCAATAATTCCACCACATTTGCATTTAATATATTTATAGTTTTTCATTGACTTCTCCTATAGAATCATTAATTTATTTATTTGTTTACTTTCCTGTCATATCGTGATATGTTTCTTCGTCAATTTCATCAACATCTGTAATGGCATCAATATATTCTAATGCAAGTTCATTTCTTTCCACCAACTTCTGTAAAAATTCATCTTCGTAATATAAATCCATATCTAAAGTTGTCTTAATAAAAATTGAACCACTGTCTTTTCTGCCATAGAAATACATAAGTTCATAATACTTATTCTCGCTTAATTCATCTTCAAAAGCGTCTCTTTCATATCCATCTGAAAATCTTACCTTATACATATTCCCAACATCTTCAATATCACATTCTGTTTCTGTTAAAGGTCTAATAACCTCAACATCTGTTCCATTGTACTTTGATAACTCTGTATCTATTGTATTAAATGTATATTTCTTTCCGTTCTCTAACATAATCTCACCATTTTAACCTTTCTTTTCTTAAAATTTTCCAAATTGAATCGTCATTCAATCGTTCCATATTTCTTAAGTTCATCCAATGTAGAAAAAAGAAACACTTCTCCATATGTGATTCTTACTCTTCCTCTCTTTTCATCAATAGCAATCGGATATACATCTCCTTTATAGATAGTTGCACCATCAATTCCAGTCGTTACATTGCAATGAAATTTTGCAAAAGTCGGCATCAATTCTCCTAATGTCATAATCAATAAACCTCCATTCACACAATTAGTTCCAACATAAAATTTTCAAAATCTTCATATTCAATTAATTCTTCTAACGCTGATCTCCAATACAATGCAGCAAGTATTTCATCACATTCTTTTGTATCTGCTTCGATATCTCCAATACAACAAATTGTTGTAAATATTGCTCTTGCTTGTTCTTTTACATTTTTATTTTCCCAGTTTTCTTGAATCATAAAATCAAACAAATAATTTAATAAGTCGTTCTTCATAATATTTCCCTCCTAATTTTATGTTCTGTATTCTCCCTTGATATTTCTCGCTGTATGTTTCACGTTCTACTATGTAATTTTTCCCTTTGAAAACATATTTTCCAACACTTCATGCTGCAAATAATCCTTGATTTTCCTCATGCTCTCACGTTCTTCTTTTGTATCTTCTCCAAAATCACTTTGTAGAATCAATGCTAAAGTATTAGCTTTCCCAATATGATAAATACATTCAATGGCATCATTTCTTTTGTTCTCAAATATCTGATCTCTAACAACACTCCTGTACCATCTGTCAATATCCTGTTTAGCGTTCTCATATGCTTTAAAAATATGTTCTACCATTATTCATTCCTCCAATTCTTCCACACGTTCACATAATCTTATCAACGCAGTTTCTATAAAACTATCAGTATCAAGTAGTAATAGTTCCTTATATAAAGCTGTTTCCGTTTCTTCCCTGTGTTCTTCATCGTCATAGCCATCTGACAGGCAATCACAAATTTTCTTTGCTAATTCTGCACTATTCATAAGATCACTCCAATTAAATTGTATTTCCGTTTTCATCAATTTCTATTGCACATTCATCCGTAATAAATAATTTTTCATCATGTACAATGAGAAAAGTATCAGAATCTTCTGGCATACAACCACGCTTAAAATCATAATTTGTATAACCTTGACATCCAACAAATACTTCCATATCATCTGGAAGATCTTTAATAAATGCCTTCAAATATTTTATATCTACTGTACTGCATGGAATTTTCATAAATTTTTCTTTATTTTCCATTATATTTCCTCCATAATTCCAGAATTGAACCATTGGTTCAAGACTAAATTTCCATATCCGCAAAAGTCTTCATTTCTCTTGCAATATCTTCTGGATCACTTGCATAAATCTTCATCCAGTTAGTAAAACAATTTTCAAGATAACTTTCTAAATTGTCTATGTTTTTAGGCTTGTTTATCATTGTTCTAATTGCATCGCAAAACATTTTTGCATTTTCCTTATCAGTTTTCTTCATAGTCAATTACCTCATTTTCAAATTGAACGATTCTTCTATCGGTGTTTTTATTCTACTGCAAATACTTCTTTCCCAGTTTTTCTGTCAAAATATCTAATAGGTTTTCCATAATCAATTTCAGTTCTTACATCCTCACATCCTGTAATTAGTTCATTCCATCTCATATCTGCCAAACATCCCCATCTATGAATTGAATGATCGCTTGTTACATTCTTTGTAAGTTTACGCACATCCTCCCAGAATGTATCTTTGTTTGTAAGTTTATTTAGCTTATCAATTTTTCCACAATCTCTATTTTCTAATACAGAATATCTATATGTCATATACAACAACCTCCATTCTATACATACACGCATTCAATAACTTCAATTCCAGCCGTTCTAATTGCGTTGTAAATTGTTTCAGTTTCTTCAGCTTTCTGTTTCTCTTCCTCTGAAATAAAGCCGTATTTTTCATGCCATAACTTGCTTTTAACATTCCGGAAAACGTACATTGCACCATCTGCAATTATGCAATCTTTAATACTGATTTTTCCGTGTAAACCTAATTTTCGTATCTTCTTGTAGTATTCCATCTGCCTATTAGCTTGTAAATCATAAAGTGAAGTAATGTTTCTTACAACTCCGCAGGTTTTATTATTATCATCTTTTATTGTTATACTGCTTTTACTGATCTTAACTTTCTTTCCTATACAGTCTTTTATATCTGCCATTGTTATACCTACTTTCTTATGTATTCCAAAACTTCATCTATTGTTCCGCTTGCTATAATCCGCAAATCGTTATTATCGGGATATTTTTTCACAAAATCAATATACATTTTCATTCTATCCATATTATTCTGTTTTATGGTTTCCGCCATCTGGTTTTTAACGTTATTAGTCAATGCCTTTAATATAATTACTTCTTCATATTTCATGTAAATAAGCAACCCTTTTTCCTTACAATAGTTTTCTATTTCCGCGATGGCAGCACGTTCTTCATTTTCGCGTTCTGCAATTTGTTTCCGTTGTTCTTGTTCCTGATGTTCTCTATATTTTCTCTGCTCTATAAGATGATTGAAAATAGAATCCGCACAAGTTAATGACTTAAAAACTGCATTTTCTATTATGTAATCAGCGGGTGCATCATTCTTAATCCAGTAAAGAAAGTTGTCAATAGTTCTGTCAAAATTTTCTTTGAATATGCAACGGTTTCCAAGATTAATATTGATAATGTGATTTTCTCCATTGTTGATCCGCAAGCTGATGTAACACTTTTCTCTTGGTCTATCTGGGTAAATTGTCCAGTCATAATCATTTTCTTTTCCGTATACCGTCATGCCATAAGCTGAATATAGTTCTTTTTCTTCCACGTTTCCATTATAAATAATTCCCATTGTTTAGTCCTCCACTGTTATTTCCTGTATATCGCAAAATTCCGCAAAATTGCGTTCTTTAGTTTTTACATCATTTGTCCATACAACTGTAAAATCCTTTGAACCGATAATGTTTTTCAAAAGATATTTACACATTGGTATGAACCGTTCTATAGAATCTGATACTCCCCATTTTATAGTTTTATCTCCATCCTTCTGAATGACCATATACAATACTTTTTCCATCTGTATAACCTCTATTCTTCCACTAAAAAAGCAGATAACATTTTCTGCTATCTGCTTATATATTCTCTGTTTAATTTCTGATTATAAAACTATAATTCCTTTTCAATTTCTGCAATAATATCAACAGGAAACTCTTCAAAAATTTGTTCATAATTACAATCATTTTCCCAGCTAGAATCATCTTCAACTGATTCCAAAAAATCTAGTGCTTTTCGTTCTTTTTCTTCTGAAGTATCATTTACCATATATGGGAATTCATCTGTTTCCGTTAAATACCTACAATCATTATCCTTATCTACAGATACGATCATGTTATAACCATTTGTTTCTACAAAATATAATTTCTTCATTGTAAACACTTCCTTACTACCCTTTCTAATTTATATTCAATCCAATCCTTCCATTATCAATTTCCCATGACGAAAACTCCTGTTCTAAAAATTCCTCTGGAATATCAGCTAATTCACCACAGAAAACCTGTTCTTCTTTCTCATTATCCCATACATAGCAATCATAATAATTATCAATTGCCATATCAATAAAATCTTGTAATGTCATGTTTTATCCTCCTTCTATAATATAAAATAAGCTTGAAACAGTAGTTCTATTTGCTTCTATCCGCATAAATTACAACGTGATAAAGCCATTTCAAGATATTGTTTTGCCTTTTCCGTTGCTTCTGTCAATTTCTCTTTACTATATATAAAAAGATTTTCCCATCTGCTATTTTGGAATGGTACAGATATAAATGCTTCATAATGTGCAATACTCCATTGATTTTCTTCTATCCATTTTACTTCTGCCGTGCCGGTGTATCCGTCAACTTTCAATATGATTTTTTCCATTGTATCAACTCCAATCTATCCATAAAATACACGATTTATTTATATTCTATGTATTCATCTTCCGTTTCTTCAAAGTCATTGATTAGTTTCAATAACTCTGGTTCTGTGACTGTTTGGTATTCTCCGCAAGTTTCTTCATCGTAGGAATGAAAATCCCCGCAAACAGGACAATATTCAAAATCTGCCGTTGTTCCGTGACTGACTTCAAAAATCCCATTTTCGAGACGGTTGTAATCTGTCCAAAACCCGTAACAGCCGCCATTGTTTGATTTTCCTGTTTCATATTCCGTAAAGTCGTTAAATCTGATTCTATTAATTCCATCTAAATTTGTTCTTTTCATCTTTATGTTCTCCTTTTCTTATTTCCACTGATCCGCGCCGCCGTGTTCCATCCAATAGTCATTTACTATGACCATCTTCTTTGTTAAAACCATTCCTGCCCCTATTATAACACCAATACTACCCGGAAATAAATAGGTTAAATTTCCTGTAATAAGAAATGGGATTAATGATATCATTGCAATGATACCGCCAAAAAGCTTTTGATTACAAAAATATCTGCGTCTTTCCTTCTCGGCAGCGTGTTTCCTATTCCAATAATTTTGACGTTTCCGTGCCTCTGCCCGCCATTCCATGTTGTGCTGTTCTTCCCACTGTTCACGGGTCATTGCTTCTATTACTACGTTTCCCATTTTATTTCCTCCCCTGTGTATATGTATGTATTTAGTGCTATTGCCATTTTATAAACACTACAGGACAGCTATAGTTTATTCTATATACTGCCCTCTACTGGTTACAAAATTACAAATCTATCGGTATTTACCAATTAAATTTTAATTGTGAAAAAGTGTTTTCCAGTTCTACAGAATCATTACAAGAATAATCACCAATAATTTTTCCGTTCTTGTATATGTTACCTCTATATTCTCCGTTATTCGGATAAAAGGAAACGTCTATTTTGTCTGCTTCTGTGTGTTTATCACCATACCACATATCAATATTAATCATTGTAGCAACCTCCTATTCTGATTTATTTGCGTGTTTTATAAGCTCTCTAAAAAACAAGTAGCAAGCCGTTTTCTCTGCCTGTTCTGTTGTATATTTTTCTCTTTCCGTTTCTGTCTGCTCTAATAATTCCCCTAAATATTCCAATGCATCGTGTAAGAAAATATCATCAGATACACTAAATGCAGTCGGTAAACCTTGCATCCAATCGAAAAATAAATCTTGTTTGCTGATTCTGTTCGCTCTCCATTGACAATCATTTTTCTTTTCATTCATAAAAGCATTTATAATATCTTTACAAATGCTATTATAGTCGGTTGCCATTGTACGACCTTCAAAACCATAATAATCATCGCTATCGTTGTAGCACTCAATAATAATATTTTTGATTTTTTCGTTTACTGCCTTTGAATTTGTTTTTAACATAGTCTTTTACCTCTTTCCATATTTCCGCTAGTGTGGTAAAATTCCAGTGACTAGCAATAATTTGTTTGTTAGTTGCATAAAATAAGCACTTGCATAGTTTGGAAGGCTTACAAGTGCTTATTCTCTATTATTGTGTAATTGGTACACGTTTCTTTTTTATTTTATATTGTGCGTGTGGGCAGTTTTCTCTATATGTTTTTAACTGTTCTTTTGCTTCTTTGTATGTTTCCTCTGTTAGTTCTTCATCCCATCCATACCCATAGTTAGATAATAGTATGTATTCGTCTTTTGTTTTCCGTGTGTATGCCATAATAACAACCTCCTTTTATCTATAAAAGATTCCTTTTATTTGCAATGTAAAAATATTTCCGTTGCTAATCGTGTGCCAGTTATATCTTTACAAGTATTGTCTTTTCCGTTTCCAGTACAAACTGTATAGCCTGGACTCATGAATGGATGAATATAACAAGTGTATTCTTTACCGTTATGTAACACTGAATATTTTTTCTTTCCGTTTACTGGATATGGTACTTTTTTAACTGTCATAGTCTCTTTCCCTCCTGTTGATCTGTTTCTTTTGTTGCTACCTCCCACCGTTTCCCAGTGGGAACGCTTTGAGCCTAAAGCCTGTTTATAGTCGCTCAAACGACTTTCAGAATCTTTCTTCATAGTCTGATGGGCTGCCACCTAAAATATCAGAAGCAACTTTTTTCGCATTTTCCAGTGATTCTGCTAATACGTCAACTGGTTCATTATCTATTTTATTTTTGAGATAATACATTGTCATTATTTCTTTCCTCCTTGAAATATCCCTTCTATTTGCTTATTACTGTTCTATTCTGTTTTCCAGTTCCTCAATAACAGATTCTATTGTTTCATATCTTCCGCTATATCCTTTAGATCGCAATATATTATCTTTAGTCAATAAATAATCTTCTATTGCAAAATATAAATGTTTTCCATCTAACCTCACGTTGCAAGGCCTTAAAATATGCATGTATCCGTTCTGATTGATAAACCAATAAATATTGTGTTCCTGATTCTTATATATTTTATTTACTGTATATGCCGTTATTGTGGCCATAATCTTTTCCATTGTGGCCAATGCTTCACCACTATATTTTCCAACGCTTGCCATTGTTCCAACCTCCTTTTTGTGGCCTTATGGCCTTAAAATGTCACTTTTATTTACTTCTCTTTCCAATAGAAAAAGCAATCCATTATTATGAATTGCTTTCTACTACTTTCAATATTTTTATATATCCGTCATCTTGATCTTCCAGATTTGCCTTCAAAACTTCTCCATTTTCTGCCATAAAAACTTTATCACCGCAATCAATGTCACTGAAGAAATGTAAACCTTTTTTATATTCCCGACTTTGTAACATACAATTTATAAATGCATCATCGTTGATATAGTTTTCAAAACTTCCTATTGTTTTTCTGATTTCTGATTCTATCCAAGAAGGAATACTTTTTTTTGTCATTTCATCGTTTGTCAACGAATGCCAGATAATCCAAAAATCAATTTTTTCCTTTGTTGTAAATCCCTTAATGATACACTCTAATTGTTTGGCAGTCAGCTTTTTGCAGTCATTCCATTGCTTACAAATAGAATCATGAAATGAATTGCTTTTCTTGCCCTGGAAAATCTGCATTGCTGCAAAACACTTTGCAGAATATTCTGCGTTCTTTTCATCTTCCCATTGCTTATAGATAATTGCTAATTTCTGCTTATAGCAGTTATACCCATATGCTTTGCCATTCAGAAAATAAGCATGTTCTATTGATCTGCCACATTCTGCACATTTTAATTTTGCCATGCTTCAAACCTCCCTTGTTATTGTATCATTTTAAAGATACTATGAAAAGCACCAGATTTTTCTGATGCTTTTTTACTACCTTTAAAAAAACTTGCTTGCAATTTCGATCTCTTGATCGTTTGCTTTTTCGATTCTTCCGTCCGGATATTCGCGGAAAACATGGTTTTTATATACACCGATTGTGTATAACACTTTGTCCTCATCCATAAGTGCAAAAATGCCTTTTTTCACTCTCAAAACCTCCCTTAAAATAATTGTTTCATGCAACTTCCAGATCAAAAACAGGTTGCATATAGCCATCACTATATTCTGTTTTTGTACTCTCCCATGCATCATACACGCTTTTCCGTTCCGTGTGAGTATGCTGTACTTTTGCAAGTTGCATAATTACATACAAACGTTTCCCTGTTTTGCCGTATACCGGATGAGCGTAATATAACGCATATCCAATACAGGTTGTAAAGCTGTCAATCTCAGAACCATAGAACGATTCTTTAGAAAATGAGCAAACATTTTTTAATGCATCATTTTTAATTATTTCTTTTTCGATATCAGAAATAATCATTGAATTCAAAGCGGTAAAATCAAATAAGACTTTACCGTTTGAAATGTTGTTATCTGAAATAATCAGATTATTTTGTTTTGCTGTTTTCTGAACTGATTTAAAAAGTTTATACTCCTTTACTTTCATGTTTTACACCTCCTGGAAATTTAGAACACCGGATTGTAAAAATCTATGAAAAACCATAATTGCATCTGATTCAAAGAAATCAGCTTTTGAGAAATAATAATTGCCGATTGCATCAATAATGCCTGTACACTGTGAATAAGTGTATTTAAAGCTGTTATCAATTACGTTATACATCATTTCGTAAAGATAACATTTTGTATCGGCCCAACTAATAATCGGGATATATCCGTCTCGGATACATTCCACAAGCTGATTTGCAGTCTCGATATTTAAAGTTACATCTGGCATTGCAATAGCTGATTTGCCATATTTTTTTGTGCTTGCGAAGAATCTGATTTTCATGTTTTGTCCTCCTGTTTTGTTATTCTCTTTTTAAAAGTAATATCTGTCAGAGTCATGAACTCACGCCGGGCTGGATATCCGTATACCGATGGCAGGTATTTGCATATTTTCAAATTTTAAATGCTTGGTATATATAATAGATTGTAATTGTTTGATGCGCTGTACTTGTGTACTTGTATCGCCCGGAAATCTACCGTCATACTTTGCAAAATTTGATTTTTGCTATCAGACTTCACAAGTGATTCACGCCCTGGTAATCTAACCCTTGCTTTTCAAAATATTCATTTCTAGTCTGGATTGAATCCGCTTTTCTGCTAGTTGTTTCTGTCGAGGTATCCTATACTCGTCTAGGTTATTGTTATCCAGTAGTCCCTAGCCTTTTTCTGCCGTCATAAAAGCCACTTGCGATTCTTTTATGGGATGGTTTTGTTACGGTGTCCACCTATTCACCTGTTCGTTGTACTCATATTTACGGCAACGTCAACATCTAGCCTTTTTTAATGTCGTTACTAGCTCCGACTTAAAAATAATAAAAGCAACCTTGTTATGGTTGCTTTTGTGTTAAAATAAATTGTAATAAAATCGCCGACCGACGTTTTTAGGAAAACGAGGAAACCCGACTTTTTGAAAGTCGCTTTTTGTCTCATTGCTTGCCTAATCGGACACCCTCATAAAAATGCAAGCCAATGCTACCCGATAGCCCATAGATAAAAGTGTACCATGGCCGCGAATGCGAAGCTCAATCTCTTAAATCCGTACCCCGATAACGGTGGGATAGCCGCCCAAAAAAGGGTAACCTTAATAATCCTAGCAAGGACCATCCCTTGCAAGAAAAGTTATTTGTCTTTATTAAGTTGTCTATATCTTATCATAGGTCGCACTATTAGTCAATAGGTCGCACTATTATTTTTTATATTTGTGATTTATTACTAATTTACATATATGTAATAGGTCGCACTATTGTATAATTGTTATAATTTAACAATGGATTATTAAAAAGAAATAGATTAGAATTGAAATCAGAAAATAGAAATGATATAATGAAAGACTTTAAAGAAATGAGGTTATACATTAATGGCATATAGTCCCAAAAGTCAAAAAACATATAACGATAAATGCAATAGGATATACTTGAAATATACTGAAAAAGAAATGCAAGACTATGATCGTATAGTTGATTATTGTAATAGTAATAACTATGCAATTAGCACCTATATAAAAGGATTGATAAAGCGTGATTTAGATAGTAAGGGTGTACCTTACAATGAATAATATTTTGATTGCATTATATAGAAGAAATACGTTTTAATGTGTGTACATGATATCTCATTATATTGTATTCGATATTTTTATGCAGTCCCCACTTTATATGGTATTTTGGGTTGTATTTTGGGATTGAGTACCACTTTATATATGAAAAATGGTGTATTTTTGGGCGTACGATATATTGAACGTTTTGTTTAATATATTGAACTTTTGCATTGCATCCGAACGTATAGTCTTGAAAGTGACTATATAAAGAAATCATGTCAACATACGGGCAATATTGCAAACTATCATACCCATGCTGGTATATTTTCATACCGGCTATCAGACAAAAAGAAAGTTGCAAAAATTATCAATATACAAGTTACTTAAAAAAATATACCGTAATATTGTACTATTATGGTATATTTTAATAGGGGGCGTAGTTTACATTTTAGTAATCATTCTTATTTTTAAAATCATGGTCATGTGTTCCACCCACACGTCACCCACACGTCACATACATTTTCCACACACCCCACACCAGCACATTTTTCACCATTTTTACTTCGACAACCACTTCGACAAACTCCAATAAAATCAATCATTTCGCCACTTTTTACACCATCAAAAATCACCACTAACCAACCAAAAAATCACCTCAAACCATTAAAAATCAAGCTTTTTATCGAAGTCAACCGAAAAATCTAACTTATATCACAAAATAACACCACAAAATATCTTCAATCCCATATCCAAATCTCTCAAAACGCCAGCAAATCAATACTTTTTCATTACACAAAATCCACAAAATAGAACCTACTCTGTCGAAGCCATAATCCCGTATCAAACTCGCATCAAAATTTTTACACTCCACACCCAGTCATATTACATCCAATAATAAACAACACCACACACCACATTTCTTACTGGTAATCATTAGAGTAAATCAACGAAAATGAATCTAATTTTGTACAGAAACCACTTCAACAATAAAATACCCACCTAAAAACAAAAATCAAAATTTACCATTTAAAACTCAAATTTAATCCAATACATACACTACTATCAAAATTCACACTTACATCCAATTAAAAAGAGAATATAAAAAAGTAAACGAAATTACATAAATGAAAAATATTCAATTTAAAAAGGAGATAACGCTATGACAAATTTAAAACTAATTACAACAGAAACTTTTGGAGATTTATCTTGTAACTTTTATCGCAATATGAATGATGATATATTTCTTACAAGAGAACAGATTGGACAGGCATTAGAATATTCTGATCCGTCTAAAGCAATTAGAAAAATTCATCTTAAACATAAAGATAGATTAGATGAGTTATGTATTCGCATTAAAGACAAGACAATCGACAATACCCAAAATGGGGCTAGTCGAAAATCAGAAGATAATCTTATTAGTGAAAAAGTTTATTATACAGAAAGAGGAATCATGGAAATCTGTCGTTGGTCAAGACAACCAAAAGCAAACATATTCATGGATTGGGTATGGGATATTATAGAAAAATACAGGCATAATGAATTACAGTCACAACCAAACCTACAACCATTAATAGACTCACTTTCAATCCTGACACAAACAATAGCTACAATGCAACAAGACATTAATGTACTAAAAGAATCACAAACCCAAAAGAAACTACCAGAAAAGAAATATTCTCGTTGGAAAACAAACACATTTAACAAACTTAACACTCTTCTATCATATGTAAATACTCATTCAGAAGAAAACATGAAACTATCAGAAATAATACATTTGGTAATACAAGAAACTGAAGATACATACAACATAGAGGTGAACGATTATGTAGAAGCATATAAATCAGAATTCAATCTGGATACTAATCCATATGCAATAGATGTAATAAATCATTATAAAGATATAAGAGATATGTTCACATTAACACTTGATTCAATTATGAATAAACTTAATCTATCGTATAACACTAAATCATCAAGTAAAAATATATTTGATATTCTTGCAGAAGAAATAAATAACATATCAACTAATAAGGCATCATAAGATGTCTTATTTTTATTTGCAATCAAGATCACATCTACTTTCCCATCAAAAAAGAGAATATATCGTTAGCATCAATAATCCCATTAACCCATTTTATCTTTATTGGAAAGAAACAATATGCATTAGCAATGTTTATTAAAATAAACAAAAACACTCTTTATGTCAAATTTAATAAACGTAAAAGAGAATATATAGTTATACCCATAGGGGCGTACTTTTACATTCAAAACAAAACAACCTTACTCATCACTCTACTGGCAAAAATATAGCAGGAAAAATTTTTACAATCACACAAATACAAATAGAGAATAAAACAATATACCACTCTATTAACACAAAAAAATAACTACTAACTTACCAATAACAATAAAAACAAAAATAACTGAGTAAATTATGAAGCGTTAGCGAATAA
>JALFSR010000068.1 GCA_022778745.1 Clostridiales bacterium | reverse complement strand
TCATACAGTCTCCTTTATCTGTTTTTGTTGCAACTAACATTATAAAGAAAAACTGTATGATTGGGAAGTAGGGAATTTCTCTACTTCCTTTTTATTTCAGGAATAATTTCTATTTCTGCCAATAATAATTATACACTAACGAAGATAGAAGAAACTCATCCCGTCAATCGAAAAAAGCGAATTTTTGTGTGTACAAAAACTTATAAAAGCTAGTGTAAATTAATCGTAGGTTTTTGAAAAAATACAAAAAGAGAGAACACCAAATGTGATAGTATAAGTTTGCTTAAAAAAATACGTCACAAAGGAAAGGTGTTCTCTCATGAATAGTATAACTGAATTCGAGAAAAATGGTATCCTTAAAATTCTAGGAATCGTAGATTTATTTTATAAGGATTCCAGCAAACAGGCAGAGTTTGAAGACCGGCTGGAAGAAGTTGTTACAAAATTTATTCTTGATATCATGTCAGAAGCGTATACAAAAGTTAATACTGTTATCAAGGACAGCGATGAAAGAAAAAGCGAGTGGAATATCGTAAAAGCAGAGGACAAAAAACTGCTCTCCCGGTTTGGGGAGTTTTCATATGAATCAACAATATTTGTAAACAAGCAAACCTGTAAAAATGTGAAGCTGGCAGAGCAGTATCTTGGGATAAAACCGCATGAAAGGCTCACAGAGGGCGTAAAGGTAATATCCTTTGTCATATACCAAGACAGAGGCAGAACGCAGACACGTAGAAGAAGGTGCGTCATACATCCTGAATAACTGGAGTGCGGCGAAAACACGTCTTGCAGGACGAAAATATGTTGTAGGTTGCAGGGCAGAAGGTCATGTAAGTCATGTTTTGGCAGACCGTATGACTTCCAGACCGATGGGATGGAGCCGCACAGGAGCTGATAAAATGGCTCATTTGAGGGCTTATTATTACAACTATGGAGATATGCTGGAACTGGTGCGGATGCAGAAAGAAGAACTTCCGCACCACAGCATCCGTGCACGCAAAAGAATTGAAATTAAATGGGAAATGAATTATAGTATATATGTTCAAGCGAGGAATCAAGCGTTCATCAATGCTTTGACATCTTTATAGTATCGCAAATAAGGTGTATTCTCACCTGTATTTCCTACTGTAAATTTACACTGTCCAATAAAAATCTAGGGATTGTAAAATAGAGAAAAATGATGTAAAATAAAATAGTAGCAAAAGGGATGCATGAATAAAGTGCATCCTTTTTGTTAAGAAAGAAAAAGGAGTCAGGCTCTGCAAGGGTGCAGTCCGGTGGCTGAGTCGATATAAAATTTATGAAGTTTTTATTAGCTGCAATAAATGCAAAATATATTCATAGCAATCCTGCGATTTACAGTTTAAAGGCATATGTTGGAAAACGGGGAGATCATGTAGACTTGGCAGAATATACGATTAATCATTTGCCAGAATTTATTCTACAAGATATTTATAAGAGAAAGCCAGATGTGATTGGATTTTCTTGCTATATATGGAATATTACTATGGTGAAGCGAGTCATTCGAGATATTCATCAAGTATTGCCAAACGTACCGATTTGGCTAGGCGGTCCAGAAGTATCGTTTGATGGTGTATCATTATTAAAACAAATGCCAGAAGTATCTGGAATTATGTTTGGAGAAGGAGAACGTATTTTTTCTCATGTACTAGATTACTATTTGTTTGGACATCCGACAAAAGAGCAGATACGAGGGATTATTTACCGAAATGAGAGCAATCAGATTTGTATTAATGAACAAGAGCCGATTATGGATTTATCCGAGGTGCCATTTTTATATGATGATTTTCAAAAATGGGAAAATCGGGTTATTTATTATGAGACGAGCCGTGGATGCCCATTTCGGTGTAGTTACTGTCTTTCTTCTGTCGATAGGCAGGTACGGTTCCGTGATTTAGCCGTTGTCAAGCGAGAATTGGATGTATTTTTGAGCCAGAGAGTGGCACAAGTGAAGCTTGTTGACCGAACATTTAACGCAAAACGTTCGCATGGATTGGAAATTTGGAATTATTTATTGGAACATGATAATGGAGTGACAAATTTTCATTTTGAAGTATCTGTAGATTTAATTAAAGAAGAAGAAGTTGCTGTATTAAAGAAAATGCGTCCAGGATTGATTCAGCTTGAAATTGGAGTACAGACGACAAACCCACAGACGGCGAAGGCAATTTGCCGTCATGCATCGTTTGAGCAAATTTGCAATGTTGTACGAACAATCAATACATTTCATAATATTCATCAGCATTTGGATTTAATTGCAGGGCTGCCATATGAAGATTATGAAAGCTTTGGCCGTTCATTTAATGATGTTTATGCGCTAGAGCCAGAGCAGCTTCAAATGGGATTTTTGAAAGTATTAAAAGGTTCTCCGATGCACGAGCAGGCAGAACAATATGGTATTCATTACAGTGAATATCCTCCATATGAAGTATTGTTTACAAAATGGCTCTCTTATGCTGACGTATTACAATTAAAACGAATTGAAGAAGTGCTGGAAGTGTATTATAACAGCGGTCAGTTTGCGATGACAATGGCATATTTAGAGACAAAATTTGAAACAGCATTTGCACTATATGAAGCACTTGCCAATTATTATGAGCGAAATAATTTGTTTTCTGTGAATCATAGCCGAATGACACGTTATGATCATCTAAAGGCATTTGCGATGGAAGTGGATAATCAGGATGAAAATGCATATAACAATTTGCTTACGTATGATTATAATGCACGAGAGAAGGCAAAAAAACGTCTGGCATTTTCCAATGATCTGTCATCGTATTGGGAGCAGATTAAAACATTTTATCAGCAGGAAGCAAAACAGCACCGCTGGCTGAATGGATACGAGGCATATAACAGCAGACAGCTCGAACATATGACACAGCTCGAAGTGTTCGATTTTGATCCATTCATATGGAAAAAGCAAAAGAAATTTGTAAAACAGCAGACGTGGGCAATATTTGATTATAAAAATAGAGATCCATTGACCAATAATGCATCCGTCATTTTATTGAATGAAGAGATGAGCGAGAAGAAGTGCGAATAAAAACGATATGATTCATGAAGGGAGCTGTTAAAAATGGAACAGTCAAATATAGTGCAGTCCTATATCGCCATTGATTTAGAGATGAGCGGATTAAATCCAAAAAAAGATAAAATTATTGAAATTGGGGCAGTTCGTATAGAAAATGGAAAAGAAACAGGGGTATTCTCCAAATTAATCCAGCCGGGATGTGTGATTGAACCGCGAATAGAAGAATTGACCACAATTACAAATGAGATGACAGCAAATGCACCGTATATAGAAGATGTACTGCCAGAATTTTTAGAATTTGAGCGAAATCTTCCGTTAGTGGCTCATAATATTATGTTTGATTACCGATTTTTAAAATATGCCGCAGTGAGGGCAGGATATCGTTATGAGAGGACGGGAATTGATACGTTAAAACTTGCCCGATTATTTTGCAGTGAATTAGAACATAAAACATTAGATTCAGTCTGTAAATTTTTTAAGATACCGATGGAACATCATCATCGAGCACTTAGCGATGCAAGAGCTGCCGCCGCGATTTTTGAATGCTTAAAAGCAAGGTATGCAGAGCAAAATAAAGATGCATTCACGCCGAGTGCGCTGATTTTTTTGATAAAAAAACAGCAATTACTTACAAAACATCAAAAAGAGTACTTGAATGATCTTGTAAAATGTAATAGAATAAAACATACAATCAATATTGAACGGCTTACAAGGGCGGAAGCATCCCGGCTAACCGATCAATGGATTCAGCAATATGGAAAACTACGTCAAGAACAAAAAAGTTGGAAGAGAATAAAGGAGGATTTTACTGATGTTTAATTTTAATAATACAAAGACAAGAAAAAAAGTGGTAGCAGTGATAGCTGTTATACTCGTAATTAGTATGGTAGTTCCTACTGTGATGGCATTTATGTAAATCGATTTCCGACTGCAGACAAAGTCCATTCTGTTAAATCTAAGAAAGGAGGAGGCACTCCTTCCATTACCGAAAGGGTGTGGATTTTTGTGCCTGTTAGAAGTTTATGAGAAAAGATCAGTGGAAGAGGTGGCTAATTGGCATAATTGGAGCAGTGATGATTGTTAGCAGTGTGGCATATGCTTCTAAGGAAGATACAAAAGAACCAGAGAAAGATACCGTTAGTATTGAGAAATTAGATGAAAAAGCATTAGAAGAAGATGTTGCAAAGACAGAAGAAAAGGTACCAGAAGAAGAAATGCAGATTCAGTGGGAAGATAGTTGGGTGATTCCAGATGGAATTTCGATTGGCGGAATTGATTTGAGTCAGAAGACAGTCAAAGATGCGAAGCAAGAAGTAAACAAAAAAGCCGAGGCATTGCTGAACCGAAAAATCACAGTCAATATGAATGGTAAACAATACAAAACAGTGCCAAAAGATTTAGGAATTACATGGGCCAATACTGGAGTGACAGACGAAGCATTCAGTCATATGACAAAGGGAAGTTTTGTTCAGCGTTATAAAAACCAAGTTGATTTAAAGACGAATCCCGTTTGTTTGGATATTCAGTTAAATGTCAGTGAGGAAGCGATTGCAAATTATGCACAGAGCCTTGTAGATGCATGTAGTGTTCCTGTGACAGAGCCAAGTGTGACACGTACAAACGGTGCATTTCAAGTGACAGAAGGTAAAGTTGGAATTGCATTTAATGTTGATGAAATAAAAGAAGGATTATTAAATCCGCTGAAGGATTTCACAAAGATAGATGAGATTAAAGTAGAGGCAACTGTTACAGAGACGCAGCCACAGTTTGCAGTTGATACATTTTCACATTTCTCAGAAAAACCACTTGGAAGCTGTACGACAAAGTTCAGCACCGCTTACAGTGAAACAAACCGCTGTACGAATATTGAGATCAGTGCAAAAAATATGAATGGTCATGTATTTATGCCAGGGGAAGAGATCTCGACATTGGCGATGTTTGGGGATGTAACCGCAGAAAATGGTTATAAGACAGCGGGAACTTACGCAAACGGACAAGTTGTAGATGGAATTGGTGGTGGTATTTGTCAGACAACAACGACATTATATGATGCTGTATTGGCAGCAGAATTAGAAGTTGTATATCGAAGAAATCATTCAATGCTTGTTGATTATGTAGATCCAGCAAAAGATGCGACGGTTGACTATGCTTCTGGAAGTGATTTTAAGTTTAAAAATAATACAGATCATCCGATTTATATTGAATCGTACCGCAATGGAAATACAATTACAGTTAATATTTATGGAACAGAGACAAGACCAGCAAATCGTAAAGTGGAATATGTCTCGAACGTATTAGAATATAGTTTCCCAGAAGCAAATGCACCATTTTTCGATATTCGTATTGATCCATCTATGAAGATGGGATGGGGCTATCCACAGGAAAAGCATCGTGTTGCAGTCAATTGTCATCCTCAAGTACAGGCAGAGCTTTATAAAAATGTATATGTAGATGGACAGCTTGTAGAACGCACAAAAATTGGTGGATTGAACAAATACCGCTACAGCAGTGGTATCATTTATATTCCAAGAGATACGCTCGTTTCGATCAAAGATCCAGCACCAGGTACGGCAAAGCCAAGAGTGCTGAGTGTTTACCTTACTTATGTAGATGGAGAAGTAGTTGGGCCAGAACCTCCTTTAGATTGGAGTCCACAAAAGATTGCGCAGCATGAAGCAGCAGTTGCACAAAAAATGAAAGAATTAGGAAGATAGAAATATGATGCAAATAGGAAAAGCTTCTTATAATGTATTAAAACGTAGTATATTACGTCCGATTCACACCCGAGGGAACCAAATCCTTCGGGGAAGCGGAATCGGTATAGATAGCTCTGCACTCCAAACAGTGGAGGGTGGAGCTTTTGCTATGGCGACGGCAAATCATATGTTTCATCATTCACCAGAATATGTTGTTTATCGTGTATTGAATGATTTAGCTGCGTCTGGTGCAAAACTGGAGGCGATTCAGATTAGTCTTACCATTCCAGTTTCCATGTCAGAACAGGCGCTTGCTCTATGGATGAAGGAAATAGAACAGACATGCAGCGAATTGGATGTTACGATTACTGGCGGTCATACGACAGTCTCAAAAGCAGTGACGATGCCGATTCTTTCTGTGACTGGAGCTGGAAAGCAATGTTATTTTACTCCTCAAAAAGCAAAACCAGGCATGGATTTGATTATGACAAAATATACTGGAATTGAGGGGACAGTTTTTCTGGCAACAGAAAAGGAAGAACAGCTGCATATGAGATATACGTATGATTTTATTCATGGTGCAAAATGGATGAGAACATATTTATCAGCAGTTCCGGAGGCCGCAGTCGCCGGTCAGCATGGTGTCATGGCCATGCATAACGTATCAGAAGGAGGAGTGCTTGGTGCACTCTGGGAAATGACAGATGGAGCAAATGTTGGAATGGAATTAGATTTTAAGCAAATTCCGATTCGCCAGCAGACAGTAGAAATCTGTGAGTTTTTTGGATTAAATCCATATCAGTTATTATCTGGCGGCTCCATGCTTATGGCAGCGGAGGATGGCAATGCAGTTGTGCGAGTCTTAGAAAAAGAAGGCATTGCGGCGTCCGTAATCGGTGTATTAACCGATAAAAATGAGCGGATTTTATGGAATGGGGAAGAACGCCGCTATTTAGACCGTCCTCAGCCAGATGAAATTTATAAAATAATTGGTTATTAAAAAGAATGAGAGGTAAGTATGAGAGAAAAAATTTTAGCGATTATAGAGAAAAATAGTCGAATTGATATTCATGAGCTTGCAATTTTGCTTGGAGAAGATGAAGTGGCAGTTGCAAATGCGATTGCAGATATGGAGAAAGAAAACATTATCTGTGGTTATCATACATTAATTAACTGGGATAACACATCAAATGAAAAGGTCGTTGCGTTAATTGAAGTACGAGTAACACCACAGAGAGACATGGGATTTGATAAGATTGCAGAACGAATCTATAATTATAGTGAAGTAAGTGCCTGCTATTTGATGTCAGGTGCATATGACTTTACGGTTATTTTGCAGGAAAAGACAATGAAAGAAGTAGCTCAGTTCGTATCTTCAAAATTATCAACAATTGATGCTGTGTTAAGTACTGCAACACATTTCGTATTAAAGAAATACAAAGATTACGGAACAGTATTAGCTTCCAAAAATAATAAAGATGAAAGGATGTTGGTGACACCTTGAGAAATCCATTATCAGATAAAATCGTAGCATTGGAGCCGTCAGGTATCCGTAAATTTTTTGATATTGTAAGTGAAATGAAAGATGCCATTTCTCTTGGTGTTGGAGAACCAGATTTTGACACTCCGTGGCATATTCGAGAAGAAGGCATCTATTCACTAGAAAAAGGACGCACCTTTTATACATCAAATTCTGGTTTGATGCAGCTGCGTGAAGAAATTTGTAATTATTTAGAACGCAAAATTCATGTTGAGTATTCTCCAAAAGATGTAATTATTACAGTTGGAGGAAGTGAAGCAATTGATATCGCAATGCGTGCAATGTTAAATCCAGGAGATGAAGTATTAATTCCGCAGCCAAGCTTTGTGTCATATCTTCCATGTTGTGTTATGGCAGGAGGAACGCCAGTTGTAATTGATTTAAAAGAAGAAAATGAATTTAAGCTTACAAAGCAGCAGTTATTAGATGCTATTACCGATAAGACAAAATTATTAGTGCTTCCATTTCCAAACAACCCAACAGGTGCGATTTTGGAAGAGCATGAATTGAAGGAACTTGCAGAAGTAATTGTTGAGAACGATATTTATGTACTTAGTGATGAGATCTATTCTGAGCTTTCTTATAAAGAAGAGGGACATATTTCCATTGCTTCACTGCCAGGTATGAGAGAACGTACAATTTTAATTAACGGTTTCTCGAAGGCATTTGCAATGACAGGATGGCGTCTTGGATATGCAGCAGGACCAAAGAAAATTATTGAACAGATGACAAAAATCCATCAGTTTGCGATTATGTGTGCACCGACGACAAGCCAGTATGCAGCAGTGGAGGCATTGCGCAATGGTGATTCTGATGTGCAGGAGATGAGAGAGTCCTATAATCAGAGAAGAAGATTTTTAATGCATGAATTTAGAGAAATGGGGCTGGAATGTTTTGAGCCATTTGGTGCATTTTATGCATTTCCAAGTATCAAGCGTTTTGGAATGACGAGTGAGGAGTTCGCAGAGCGTTTGTTAAGAGAAGAAAAAGTGGCAGTTGTTCCAGGTTCTGCATTTGGAGCATGTGGAGAAGGATATTTAAGAATTTCTTATGCATATTCGATGGAAGATTTAAAGAAAGCACTTGAACGATTAAAGAAATTTGTCAATCGTTTACATGGAAAGGAAGCATAAACATTATGAATATCGTATTGCATGAACCAGAAATACCAGCAAATACTGGAAATATAGGAAGAACTTGTGTCGCAACAGGTACAAGCCTTCATTTGATTGAGCCGCTTGGATTCCGTTTGGATGAAAAATCATTAAAACGAGCAGGATTGGATTATTGGCAAAATCTGGATGTACATGTATATTCTAATTATGAAGATTTTCTTCAAAAAAATCCTGGGGCAAAGATTTATATGGCGACGACAAAAGCACATCAGCTTTATACCGAAGTGTCCTATGAGCCAGATTGTTTTATTATGTTTGGAAAAGAAAGTGCAGGAATTCCAGAAGAGATTCTTGTCGATCATGAAGAGACATGTGTGCGTATTCCGATGAATGAAAATATTCGCTCATTGAATCTTTCTAATTCTGTTGCAGTCGTTCTTTATGAGGCATTGCGTCAAAATGATTTTTCTCATATGCAGTTGTCTGGAGAGCTACATCGTCTGCATTGGAAGTAAACAAATAATAAATTATAATTATTAATCAATAAAAATAATAGGAGCATATCATAATAAGAATGATCTTTCAAGATAGTGCTGTGCTTTTAAAAGTAGCACGTTTATATCTTGTATCGTTCAGCTTAATGTGATAGGCTCCTTTCTTTTTAACGGATAACATTAGTCAATTCGTGACACGGGAAGAGAAAAAACAAATTCTGTTCCGACGCCTGGTGTACTGATTACGTCAATATTTTCATTATGTGCCTGAATAATTTCTTTTACAATCGAAAGACCAAGGCCAGTACCTTTCTTATCTTTTCCTCTTGAGGTATCTGTTTTGTAAAAACGATCCCATATTTTAGAGAGATTTTCCTTTGGAATGCCAATTCCACTGTCTTTTACTGAGACAAATACTTTTTCATGATGCGTAGTAATTGTAATAGCAATCATAGAATTAGGATTGCTGAAGTTGATTGCATTGTCGATTAAATTATAAAGAACTTGCTGAATCTTACCCATATCTGCATAGACAAACACTTCTTTTGCAGGGACAGTAAAATAAAAACAAATTTTCTTATCTTGGCAGCGGCGCTCAAATGTAGCGAGAATCTTGCGAATGACATCATTAATATCAAAACGGCTGCATTCAAGCAAAATTCCATTGGTATCAAAATTATTTAATGTAAGCAAGCTTTGCGTTAAATTAGTGAGTCGATTTGTTTCATTCAACACAATCTGTAAATATTTTTGCTGCATTTCCACTGGAATCGTTCCGTCTAACATTGCCTCAATATATCCTTTAATGGATGTGAGTGGGGAACGAAAATCATGAGAAACGTTGGCGACAAAACGTTTTTGATCTTCTCCGATACTATTAAGCTTTCCAGACATATACGATAATGTATCGGATAAATATCCCATCTCGTCATGAGAATGAACAGCTGCCTTGTAAGTAAGATTACCTGCGGCATATTCCGATGCTGCTTTAATAATTTTTTGAAGCGGAGCAGTGACGAGACGGTGGAATAAAAGAAGCAGTAATGCAGATAATACGGTAATTGCAATCCATGTCAGATAGGCGACTTTTAAAATCGCCTCCCGTTCTTGAATAATTGTATTAAGTGTGCAGTGAGCAAGTACATATCCGTATGTCTGAAAGGAACGGCTTAAGGCGGTATATACTGTAATGACAGGTTCTTTATATTCTCCGTAAAAATCGCCAATTAAATAGGAACTGCCAGCGGTCGGGTCAAATTCTGGAATTTCCGAAGGAGCAGGCTGAATACGGCAGGAACTCGTTAACACAGAGTTTTTCTGATCAATAATCCAAATATCACAGTTTTGAAAGAGGGAAATTGCGTCTAGCTGTGCATCCAAAGAGGAAAGTTCTTTGATCGATCCGACGGTCTGAGTGCGATACGAAGAAAGAATCAAATCACACCCAGTACGCATACGATCAATTGCACGATTTGTTATCGTCTGATCAAGAATATGAGAACCGACAACAGCGATCAGTAAAAATCCTATGATTGTTGTTAGAATATATCCGAAAAAGAATTTCAGAGATAATCTTTGCCTCATCGTTTCACCTCAAATTTATAGCCAATTCCCCATACCGTGGAGATTGTCCAACTGCTGTGGTCATGAATTTTTGCACGGAGACGTTTAATATGTACATCTACAGTACGTGTATCACCGATGTATTCGTATCCCCATATATGATCGAGAAGCTGTTCTCTCGTAAATACTTGATTTGGCGAAGAAGCAAGGAAATATAAAAGTTCTAATTCTTTTGGAGGCATTTCAATTGTGTTACCTTTGTAAATAACCGAATAATTCGTAAGATTCACAATTAAATCTGGATATTCCACAATTTGGGCAGGCTGTTTGGCAGCAGGCTGTTTCGGGGCAGCTGACTGAACAGAACGACGCAATACTGCCTTTACTCTTGCGACTAGTTCTTTCGAGTCAAATGGTTTGATCATATAATCATCTGCTCCAAGTGTTAGGGCGAGTACTTTGTCAAATATCTCTCCTTTGGCAGAAAGCATAATAATCGGAACATTGGAATCTTGACGGATTGTCTTGCAGACTTCGTTGCCGTCCATGCTTGGAAGCATAATATCAAGCAAAATCAGGTCTGGCTGGAAAGAGGCAAAGGCATCCAATGCCTCTTTTCCGTCATATACCATTTTTGTTTCAAAACATTCTTTTGTCAGATAAAGAGAAATTAACTCCGCAATATTTTCATCATCATCTACTATTAAAATTTTCTGTTTTTGCATATAAAATCCTCCTTATCATTTAAATTCTACAATAGTAACACTAGTATCTCCCTCACCAAAGTTACCAAGGCGGAATGATTTGACATATTTTAAACGGCGTAAATGACTGTGAACACCATTTCTTAATGCTCCCGTTCCACGACCATGTACAACTCGAACTTGTGAGAGGTGTGCGAGATATGCATCATCCAAATATTTATCAAGAACGGACATTGCCTCATCGACTGTCATACCAATTAAATTGACTTCTGGTGATACATAAGAAGATTTATTCATCTTCATTTTACTTGTACTGCTCTTTTGCAGCTGCATACCAGGACCAGAAGCGGTTTGTTCCTCAATTCGTTCTACATCTTTAATATTTACTTGAGAACGAAGAATACCCATCTGTACGAAGAAATCTCCCTTCGCATTTGGAAGTGTGCTTACGGTACCTTTCAAATTCATAGATAACACACGAACAGCATCACCAATCTTTAATTCCTTTGGTTTTACAGCTTTTTTTGGTTTCTTTTCTTTTTGTGTATTGAGCTTTGTATTGACATCATCTAATTTTCCGCGCAGTTTTGCACGCTCTTTTTCGAGTGCACGGCTAATATTGCCGCCCGATGTCTGTTTATTAATAATACGGATTGTTTCGTCTGCAAAATCTTTTGCTTCTTGTAATACGGTCTGTGCCTCTTCTCGTGCCTGCTGCAAAATTCGTTCCTTTTGTTCATCCAGACGTTCTTGCTTAGATTCAAGTTTTACTTTTAATTGTTCGATCTCCGCCTTATATCGTGCAATCTCTGCCTGTTCTTTTTCGATTGTGACACGAGAAGCTTCTAGACTGGAAATGACATCTTCAAAACTCTCATCTTGAGAATCAATACGCTGTTTTGCATCTTCGATAATAAAGTCAGGAAGACCAAGCTTTTTCGAGATCGCAAATGCATTACTTTTTCCTGGAATACCGATAAGAAGACGGTATGTTGGGCGAAGTGTTTCGACATTAAACTCACAGCATGCATTTTCTACTCCTTCTGTGGAAAGTGCAAATATTTTTAATTCACTATAATGTGTTGTAGCCATTGTACGTACTTTCATATTATGGAGGAAAGACAATACAGCGATGGCAAGAGCAGCACCTTCTGTCGGGTCAGTACCAGCACCAAGCTCATCAAACAGTACAAGTGAATTTTGATCTGCTTTATCTAAAATTGACACAATATTTGTCATATGAGAAGAAAAGGTACTCAAACTTTGTTCGATACTTTGTTCATCTCCAATATCTGCATAAACTTCGGTGAATACAGCAAGCTCCGAGCCGTCGAATGCAGGAATATGCAGTCCAGCCTGCCCCATTAATGTAAATAGTCCAACTGTTTTTAAAGAAACGGTTTTACCACCTGTATTTGGACCTGTGACGATCAATAAATCAAATGCATCGCCAAGATAAATGTCGATTGGCACGACTTTTTTCTTATCAAGCAGTGGATGACGTCCTTTTTTTATTCTTAAATAGCCATTTGTATTAAATTTTGGCTCACTTCCATTGTAAGATTTGGATAACTGTGCACGAGCAAAAATAAAATCAAGTTCTGATAACAATTCAAAATCGGACTGCAAATAGTCGATATAATTGGCAGCTTCTGCACTTAATCTTGCAAGAACCACTTCAATTTCTTTTTGCTCTTTTAATTCAAGCTCACGAATCTCATTGTTTAATTTCACAACTGCAATCGGCTCAATAAATACCGTGGAGCCGCTGGAACTTTGGTCATGAACCATACCAGAAACTTGTGATTTGTATTCTGATTTAACAGGCAGACAATAACGACCATTCCTCATTGTGATTACAGCGTCTTGTAAATAGGTGCGGGAAGCATTCATCACAGAATTCAGCTGTGTATGCACACGATCTTTTGTTTGCTTTAAATTGCGGCGAATTGATTTTAATGCAGCACTGGCGTCATCTGCAATCTCATCTTCGGATAAAATGCAGCGTTCAATTTCTCGATTGAGTGGTGTCAGTGGCTCAATCAAAGAGAAACGTTCATCCAAGCTGTCACCAGCGTCATCTTCAAGTTCTCTTCTTCCATAGATTTTTACACGGTTTGCAACTTTTAATACGGAACTGATATTTAACAATTCGGAACTACTCAAGGAAGAACCAATTTTTAGACGAAGCAGTGAGTCTCGGATATCTCGTGTGCCAGAAAAGGAGATGCTTCCATGCTGCAAAATGCGGGTTAATGCATCGGTAGTTTCTCGTTGAGCAGATTCAATTTCATATAAGTCATCCATTGGAACAAGCTTACGGCATGCTTCCTTTCCAAGTGGAGTAGAAGCATATTCCACTAATTGGTGAATAATTTTATCGTATTCAAGAGTTTTTAACGCTTTTTCGTTCATATCATTTAATCCTCCATGCTGTTTCAAAAACAGCTTAAATAGTAATGAAAAAAATTCGCAGTTCGATTGCTTCGCATTAAAAATCAAACTGCTTGCGATAGAGAATCACGTTCTTTTTTTCATTTTAATTAAGCGGATAGTATGGACCCGCTTTGCTCATACCTTGACAGACTATATTATACATGAAAATAGAATTCGATACTAGAGAAATTTTTATTAATTTGATAAAATTTTCAGCCTATTCTTGTGCGAGCAGTGAAGAAGCAGTTTACAATTCGCTGTATTTTCGTTATAATTGTTGTTAGAATATTTTTAGTTGGTGAAAATAATAACGGAGGCTGTTATGGAGCAGAAAAAAGAAAGTTCGGATCACAAACGGCAATATATTCAAGAAACGATCGTTGGAAGATCAAAATCCTATTGGTTAAAGCGGATTGTCTTACTATTTATTATAGTTATAGTATTTAGTGCAGCAGCTGGTGTTATGTTCGTGATTTCTGGAAATTGGGCGAGAGAAAAGATGGAAGAAGAAACAAAATCGTCAAGTCCGTCTGAGACTGCATCAATAAAAGAAACCGAATCAAAAGAACCTGTTCCGACATCAAGCAGACAAGAAAAAGATGTGGAATCGGAACAAAATATTTATAATAAAATAAAAAAGTCAATGGTAACAATATGTGTCACAGAACAAGGAGTGGATTGGTTTAATGCAGAATTAAAACAAATAGAAGAGACATTTGGTGTTATTATTGACATTACAAGCAGTAATGTATTAATATTAGCAAATGCAAATCAATTAAATGGAGCTGGTTCGATTCATGTAGTGATTGAAAATCTGGACATTCCTGCTGCTGTAAAAAGTATTTGCCAGCAAGACAATATAGCATTGCTGGCTGTCAAGTATGAAGACATTGCATCGGTAATCTCAAAAATCGAACCAATTGCAGTCGGAGATTCTGACCGTATTCAGTTAGGCGACAGTGTAGTTTTTGCTGGAAGTCCGCTTGGATATGTTAATTCTGTATTATTTGGCAGGATTACGTACATGGATCAAAGTATGACAGTTCCAGACGGTTCTTATACGATGTACTATACAGATATTAATATTCCATCGAACGGTCTAGGAGTTTTTATAAATAAAAACGGTGAGTTAGTTGGATGGGCAAATGGATCATACAAAAAATCGGATTTAGATGACTTTGCTGCCTGTATTGGAATAAAAGATTTGAATTATGTAATAGAACATATGACAAGAGGAGATTCGATTGCGATGCTTGGTGCAGAGGGAACGGATCTTACAGATGAAACAGCAAGTCAGACGAATCTGCCAAGTGGATTTTTCCTCACTGGCGTACTAAACAATAGTCCAGCCTATACAGCAGGACTGCAAAATGGAGACGTAATTGTTGCGGTTGATGAAGAAGATGTTACTGACACAAAGACATTACGTTCGATTTTGAATCGTTATCACGCAGGCGATAGTGCAGAAATTACAGTTAGAAGACTTGCAAAAGATACGTATAGACAAATACGCTTTAAAGTAATATTTGCAGAGCGATAAGAGAAGATCAGTGAATGAACGCAGCGAAGCGGATTTGGAATGCGAAGCAGGAAATTAGAATATGAGGATGCATAAACAGAAAGATAGAGCAGATAATTGCGAAAATCACTGAGCAGAATTTATATGTTTTGTATAAAAAAAGCTGAAATGGAATGTATTTCGTTAGAGCTTTATGCGGATTTGGAGTTTTGACATTATCTAAGTAAAATGAAAAGAAAGAGGAGAATAGTTATGAAATTTATTCAAGAATTGCGCGAAGGAGAACGTATTTCTCAAATTTATTTATGTAAGACAAAGACAACTGCTACAACAAAGATGGGAAAGAATTATTATTCTTTGATTTTGCAGGATAAGACAGGAACATTGGATGGAAAAGTATGGGATCTCAATGGGGGAATTGATCATTTTGAAGCGATGGATTACATTCAAATAGATGGAGATGTTACGTCATTTTCTGGTGCATTACAGCTGAATATTAAACGAATCCGCCGTGCAAGAGAAGGAGAATACGATCCAAAAAATTATTTTCCAGTTTCCTCCAAAAATATTGACACAATGTATCAGTCATTGCTTGGCTATATTGATCAGATTAAAGATGAAAAAATGCATCAGCTTGTAGCAAGCTTTTTCATAGAAGACAAAGATTTCGTAAAGCGGTTTAAAGAGCATTCTGCAGCAAAAAGTGTACATCATGGATTTATTGGAGGATTATTGGAACATACGCTTGGTGTGACAAAGCTCTGCTATTTTTATTGTCAGCAATATCCAATACTCAATAAAGATTTGCTTTTAGCTGCTGCAATGTTTCATGATATTGGAAAGTTAGAAGAATTATCTGATTTCCCAGAAAATGATTACACCGATGATGGTCAGTTATTAGGTCATATCGTAATCGGGTGCGAGATGATCGGAGAACGAATTCGCAAGATACCAGGATTTTCGAAAAAAGTAGCATCCGAATTAAAACATTGTATTTTGGCACACCACGGTGAATATGAGTATGGTTCTCCAAAAAAACCAGCACTGATCGAAGCATTGGCATTGAATTTTGCAGATAATACGGATGCGAAGATTCAGTTAATGCAAGAAGCATTGTCGTCCGCTTCTAGCAATGAGTGGGTTGGATTTAATCGACTGTTAGATACAAATATTCGCAGAACGATATAAAATATGTTTTTGGGCAGTATGGAGGAGTTTATGCAGAAAAACGATTTGGTAACTGTTACAATTGAAGATATGACAACAGAAGGAGAAGGAATTGGAAAAGCAGATGGATTTCCGTTATTTATAAAAGATAGTATTATCGGCGATCAAGTAAGAGCAAAAGTGATGAAATTAAAAAAGACATATGGATATGCGCGAGTAGAAGAAGTCCTTGTCCCTTCTGATGACCGAGTTCAGCCAGCATGTGATGTTGCAAGACAGTGCGGAGGATGTCAGCTTCAGGCAATGTCCTATGAAAAACAGTTGGAATTTAAGCGAAATAAAGTGAAAAACAATTTGCGCAGAATCGGTGGATTTCAAGATATTGAGGTACTTCCAGTCATTGGTATGGAACAGCCGTGGCGTTATCGTAACAAGACACAAGTGCCATTTGGCATGGATAAAAACGGAGAAATCGTTGCAGGATTTTATGCAGGAAGAACACA
This sequence comes from Clostridiales bacterium, assembly GCA_022778745.1. Lineage (GTDB taxonomy): Bacteria > Bacillota > Clostridia > Lachnospirales > Lachnospiraceae > Fimimorpha. The sequence continues at coordinate 17,084 of JALFSR010000068.1, read as the reverse complement.
TAGTATTATCAATCATGAAGACTGCCTGCTTGCTCCCGAAATTAATACAACAATTATACAGACAGTAAAAGCATATATGAAACAGTGCAAAGTAATGCCATATGATGAAAAAAATCATAGAGGAATCATTCGTCATGTACTGATTCGTCAAGGATATAAGACAGGGGAAATTATGGTTTGCGTGGTCATTAATCATAAATCCCTTCCAGGTGCAGACGTACTTGTGGAACGATTAAAGCAAATTTCAGGTATGACAAGCATTAGCTATAATATTAACTGCGAAAAAACAAACGTGATTTTAGGCGAAAAAGTCATTCATTTATACGGACCAGGATATATTACGGATTATATTGGCGATGTAAAATACCAGATTTCTCCGCAGTCATTTTTCCAAGTAAATCCAGTGCAGACTGAGAAACTCTATGCAAAAGCATTAGAATACGCCCAGCTCACTGGAAATGAAATCGTGTGGGATCTCTACTGCGGAATCGGAACAATTACACTCTTCCTTGCACAAAAAGCTAAAATGGTGTACGGAGTCGAGATCGTACCGCCGGCTATCGAAGATGCAAAGAAAAACGCCGCATTAAATCATATCCAAAATGCACAGTTTTACGTTGGACGCGCAGAAGACATATTGCCAGAAAAATATAAAAAAGAACAAGTAAAAGCAGACGTAATCGTTGTAGACCCACCAAGAAAAGGATGCGATCAAGAATTACTCCAGACAATCATACAGATCCAGCCAAAACGCGTCGTTTATGTCAGCTGCGACTCCGCAACACTCGCAAGAGACTTGAAATATATGAACGAACAAGGGTATGAAATTGAGAAAGTACAGCCAGTAGATATGTTCGCAGGGAGTGTACATGTGGAGACGGTTGTTCTTTTGTCCCAACAAAAACCGGATGACACCATAGAGATCGACCTGGACCTGGATGAGCTGGACGCTACTGCTGCCGAGACCAAGGCCACCTATGAAGAAATCAAGGCATACGTCTGGGATAAGTACCATTTGAAAGTATCCAGCCTGTATATCTCGCAGATTAAACGCAAGTGCGGATTAGAAGTTGGCCAGAATTACAACCTGTCCAAATCCGAAAATCCTAAAGTGCCAAAGTGTCCGCCAGAAAAGGAAGCAGCGATTATGGACGCACTGAAACATTTTCAAATGATTTGAGGGAGGTTGATGAATATGGCAAAGAATATGACAGAAGATGCTGTTCGCGACTTAGCTCGTGAAGCTCTTGGTTTGGTAGATAGTGAGATTGCGCGTGCTGGTGTTGGACAGCTTACTACATTCAATCAGCTTGGGTTCCCAGGAGTAGCTGATAAACCAGATGGTTGGTATCTGCCGAATAATAAAAATGAGGTCGCAGTTGTTCTGGAAACGAAAGCAACTCGTATTACTCTTGGACAAGCGCAGGTTGATGAAGTTTTGAAAAACGTGCGCATTGTGCAAACACAATATAAGAAGGTCGTAGGAATTTTATATAATGGAGAAGATATTCGTGTTTTTAAAGGTGAAGAGGAAGTAAAAACACCCACCAAGTTGCAGAGTGTTAGCTATTATCTGTCGCTCTATACCGTGGATAGTATTGATAAAGAGCGAATCTATGAATTAACTGCAAAAATCAATAATGGTCTGCATTTTGAATTTGGTATTAAAAACCTCTATCATCGTATGATTTTTACTGCATGCGCTTTAGTAGCTGAACGTTATGGTGCTGGATTGCAGCGTCTAAAAGATATGGGGTATGCGACATTCCATACAGCAATTCATTCGACGCTGTCCAAATCGCTCGAAGATAGCCGAAAGCAAAATGCTAAAATTGATATTCTGTTGGAAGAATATTCCGACATTAAAATGAATACAACGGACAATCAGCAGGCAATCAATGATTTTATCGACTGGGTTGTTGAGATCTCCGAGTGTGTCAACTCGAACGAATGGCGTGGCGAAGACGTAATGGGCATCTTCTTCAACGAATTCAATCGTTACAAGAAGAAGTCTGAGGCTGGTCAGGTATTTACGCCTGAGCATATCACCGACTTTATGTATAAGATTCTTGATGTGAATAAAGATGACTATATATTGGACGCGACTTGCGGTTCAGGTGGCTTCCTTGTAAAGGCTATGGCAAATATGATCCGAGAGGCTGGAGGCATGCAGGCAGATGCAGCTGCCGAAATTAAGTCAAACCATCTTTATGGAATTGAGTTTGACCGCGAAATTTATGCATTGGCGTGCGCAAACATGCTGATTCATAAAGATGGTAAAACCAACCTTGAGCAGATGGATGCCCGTACTGATTCTGCCTGCAAATGGATGAAATCGAAGCCTATCACGAAAGTTTTGATGAACCCGCCGTACGAGAACAAATATGGGTGTATGAAAATTGTTGAAAATGTGCTGGATAATGTTCCTGCTCACACGCAATGTGCATTTATCTTGCCTGATAAGAAGTTGGAAAAGGCAAGCAAGGCCCAGATGAAGCGTATTCTGAAGAATCATCGTCTGCGAAAAGTCATTAAATTGCCTGAAGACTTGTTCTTTGGCGTTGGTATCACTACAAGTATTTTTGTATTTGAAGCTGGCGTTGGGCAAGATGGAAAGGAATTCTTTGCTTGCTATATGGAGTCTGATGGACTTGCAACAGTTAAAAACAAAGGACGGCATGATATTTACGGAAAGTGGGCAGCTATCGAGGCACATTGGGTTGAAGTCATGGAAAAGCAGTCTGGCGATGATACATGTCAATGGATCAATCCTGCCGAGCATTTGTCATATCAGGTACCGCAGAAGCCGTTCGAGATTTTTGAGGAGGACTTCCGCAAGACTGCAATGGATTATCTGATGTTCCAAAAGGGAATCGATGCGAAGGTATTTGGTGAAAAGCTGATGACTACAGCGATATATTCCAGCGATGTAAGCTCTAATGAAAATACTGTGACCATCTCGATGCAGAAAGGTGGTGGCAGTAATGAAGAAGATTGATACCAGCAAGTGGAAAGAGTTCCTTATTGGTGATTTATTCGATATTCATCCAACTAAATCTTATAAAAAAATTAATATTGAACTTTTTGAAGAAGACGGTACGAACCCAGTTATTGTAAACACTGGATTTAATAATGGAGTTGGCGGATATGCAAATTTAGATTGCACAGAGAAAGCCGGAACCATTACATTTACTGACACAGCAGCGAAAAGCACAGATTCTTTTTTCTATCAAGAGAAAGATTTCATCGGTTATCCACATGTGCAAGGGATGTACGCCAAAACACATGAATGGACAAGAAATGAAGGCCTGTTTTTGAATTCGGTTATCAAGTCGATATTAAATGGCAGGTATGATTTTATTAGAAAAATGACACGGGCTGAAATGCTCAAATTAAAAGTCAAACTGCCAGCAGTAATCCAGACAGATGGATCATATATACCTGATTGGGCGTATATGGGTACATATATGTCTGAAATAACACGGGATTCTAAAGCGAACCTTGAGACTCTATGGCAAGCAGATGGTGAAAAGCATGCGGTAAATATTACAAAATGGAAGAAGTTTCATCTATATGATAACAGTTTGTTTGATATAGATATGGGAACTAAACTCGATAGAGTAAAAATGACACATGTGAATCCTGATGTAAACTTTGTAGGCCGTGCAAACACGAACAATGGCATAACTGCACGAGTTGATAGAATTGATGGGCTTGAACCATATTCTGCTGGCAATATGACTCTTTCATTGGGTGGAGAATACCTTGGCTCATGTTTTGTACAACCTAATAAGTTTTATACAAGTCAGAATGTTGTTGTCCTTATACCTAAGTGGGAAATGTCACTTGAAATAAAGCAATTTATTGCAACGATGATTTTTAGAGAAAGCAGAAGCTATTACAAGGCGTTTATTGATGAGTTAAATCGTCATATCAAAACTGATTTCTCGTTTTATTTACCTGTTGATGATGCAGGAAAACCAGACTGGGTGTATATGGAGGAATACATGCGTTCTGTCATGAAGAATGCAGAGATTGATTTGACTTCTATGCTGACAATAATCTGACCAACAGTGTATAAGGCCCGCTGCCCAAATAGGGCGGCGGGCCTTATATGAAAACTCTATTCAGCTTTACTGTGGTTCTGAGAATTTAGAAATTCTGAGTAAGTAAGGATGTTGTTCTCTCCGACCATTTCTGCAAGAAATTCCCTAAATACTTGATCAACAGGGACAGAAACGAAGAAATACAGCCGTTTTTTAGGCCTGGAGCAACATACATAAAACAAATTGCGATTCCTAATGTATGCCGCCTCTTTATCCTGTGGATATCCATTTTTAATCATAGGGGCGTAAGTTTCAAACTGATACTGATTCCATCCCTTGCTTATAACAAAAATCACATTATCGTATTCCTCGCCTTTAACGCCATGCTCCGTAGAAAAGTCTGCTTCCGGATGAAAATAATTGATTGCTGCCAAAAACTGTTCGTATTCTATGTCCAAAAAATCCTTAATTGTCACATCGGCTCCCGAATACATTGTTTCTGGTGCATGTAGATATAGATCATAATACCCTTCAATTTTTGCCGGAATCGGAATCAACTTTGATTCAAATACCGTTTGAAGAACATCTACACTGGTTTTTTTGCGTGCTATTTTCAAAGATTCTTGTAGGTTTTTCCATTTAACTTTTTCAGCTTTTTTGGTGATAGGATAGCGCTTTAGTTTCAGCGTGTCAAACAGTAGTTGCATATCCATTGTTTCCAAAGCTTGGTATATTGGTTCAAGCTGCTCCATAAAAAACAATAAAAATGGATCTTCTTTATCTCTCAGGCCATCCTTTAAGATATCTAAAAGTTTATTGTACCCCTGTTGGGCAGCGAGGACCCGATGTGTAATCATTAATGTCTTTATATTTTCACTGGCAGGAATACAGTTATGCTTAATATGCTCCATTAGACCATTAAGTCTTTCTTTTAGTTCGAGAGAAGGCAAATCGCCCTTGAAATTTCGGTCTGTTCTTCGCTCTCCTGTATAATCATCACATGTAATAACTGTGACTTCTCCAGCAAAGTTGTCAATGGCAGAGCGCTGAGGAAGCTCTGGTCTAATAAAGTTTAATAGATCTACAATTTTAGGTGCAGAACGAAAATTTGCTCCCTTCTTTATTTCAACAATATTTTCGTGCTGTATTAAACCGCATGCTTTATTTGATTGATAAATGGTTTGCCATGAGTCTCCAAAAAAACCAAATTGAGGGCCAGAATTAAGGGTTATAAAGTGTTCCAAAAATCGGTCAATAATTGGTTTTAAGGAATCCTGATATTCGTCTATCAGAATTAATGGGTATTTATCACTAAAAACACGGCGAAATTTTGCATTATCTAAAAGAGTAGCAAACAAGCGAATGACATCATCATGGTAAAGATACATAATTCCATTTTCATTATACCGATGTCCTAATGTATACTCTACTTTTCTAATTGCAAAAAAATCTCCTTCGGTTGACCGAAATGTCTCGTCTTCACTTATAAATTTGATGAGGGTACTCTGGTATTGCTTAATTGCATTCCATGCAAAAGAGTGAATTGTTGAGGGAATAATAAAAGAATCATTTGCAAGCCGTCCGGAGATAACATCCACTGCGGCATTTGTATAAGTAATACATACTACATGCTGGTTCTTTTTACAGTATTGCTCCCATTTATTTACTTGTATCCACTCAATAACCTTATTAAGCGAATAGGTTTTGCCTGACCCGGCCCCAGCTTCAACACGAAAATTATATCCCTTTTGAAGGGTATCGATAATCTGTAGGTCTATTTTATTAGCTTCCTCTTGTGCTAACTCAAAGTTTGATTTTTGAGGTTCCTTTGACATACGTCCCCCCTTACACAAGGACTTTTTGCTTATTGAGCCATACCAAACCATCTTTAAGATACTTGGGAATAGAATAACCAGGGTAATCACAAATCAATCTGAGCGCAAAATCTGTTTTACTTTTTTCTGTAAATTCCAATTTTTCCTCTGTAACAGGATCAGCTAACCCATAAAAAGCTCTATTCACGTTTTTGATGGCTTCTTCTAAAGATCTTCCGCACAGTCCATTTTCAGCAACCTGAAATTCTATGTGGCATTTATCTATGGTTTTCTCGTCAGCTGTTAGATTTATAATATCTTCTAATTTTATCTTGCTTTTGTCAGCACTTGGTAACCCCTTTACTTGTCTAACCCACCATTTAATTGTTGAATTTGATGTGGTTTTCCCCTTGCTCACAACAGATTTAGTTCTCCCATCTTTCATTGCATCAATATCAGTAATAATCAAGCAGGGAATCCCCAAAAAGCGAACAAATGGTATAAATTTATATGCATATGCCCCGCCGATTTCAATTAATGCATAATATTGAGCTGGAAGCTTATATGTTATGGGCGCAAACAGTCCTGATTTATCACATTTTTCTATCATGTCCGGGACAAGCAAACGTTCCGATGCGCCTTCCACAAAAATAACCTTATCAGCAAAAAACAGGTCGCAACGGCTCAACGTTAGATACTTCTTGATAAAATCCATATTTTCGGGATCTTCTGCACCAAAAGCGCCTAAATCCTTATAAACAACGCCTCTTTTTGTCTTTTGTGCATACCGGATGTTGGAAAAATCCATAGTATTAGCAATATGTGCCGAATGCGAAGTCAGAAAGGTTTGAATATGTACATCCGATATTTTTGATAAGAATGTTTGTAAATATCCCGCGAACGTGTGCTGCATTTGGGGATGCATGTGTGATTCCGGCTCTTCGACAAATAATAATGGAATACATGCTGTGTGACCTTGCTTAATTTTTTCTGAGAAATCAGCAAGTAAAAATTCCATCTTTATAAGATTTTTGTAGCCAAGGCCATTATGTGAGCTTGGAAGGGCTTCGCCGGCAAGTGGAGCCGTATAGGTTAATTCTGTTTGGTCTTTTATCTGATTATCAATTTGCAGTTTGGTGTTGACACCAAGCTGCAATTCTTCTCCGTTTGGGTAACCAAAACCAAAAGCCTTTCCAACAATCGAACTAAGGAGATTACTACTTTCCCTTTGAATGGATTTATTTGCTTCCTCAACGGTTTCACGCAGTTTTAACACATCTGCTGCGATTTTCGAGTCTAAATTTTTTATATCGACGCTAAAATAGCTACTAATAAGCGTTCCTAAAGAACTATAATTTTGTTCTGTGGCTTCCCCTAAAACACGCTCTGCGGGTATTGGATAGAAAGGAAAAAGATCTGCCAATTCTTTTTGAGTCTTTATTTGTACATCTTCTTTGTTTTTGGGATTAATGGCATATATAACCAATTCAAACAGCTTTGAAAAATTTGCAGAGCATACCTCTCTTGTTTCCTGAGGATCTAAGGTAAATGTTTCATCCTTAAAAAAACAAGTATTGAAACAGTTACGCAACGATTCCTCGTCCATTTTCAACGAGTATTCAGCTTTAACTAATGCAGTTGTAGTATAAACATCTACATCGATAATAAATGGGGATAAAGCTCCCAAATTATCTTCCGGATCATCCAAAGAGTAGTCAATTAGAAATTCTATTGATGTTAAAGGTAATCTTTTGCAAAACTGTTCATATGTTATTCTTTTTCGCATGAATTGAGCTAACAAGATAAATGCATATTTTCGCTTCTGCAAAGGATAATCATCGTACGATAAGGGCCTGTTCTTAACTACTTTCTCCAAGATGCTCATGCACGACGTTTTTGCCGTGTTGTTGCGACCAACAATTAAAGTTATATTTTGATGGACATCCAGTTCAGCATTAACAATCAAGCGAAAATTTTTTATAGCAATTCTTGACAATAGCATGATAAACCTCCTTATCGTTGTATATCTAAAAGATAATGTGAGCTTGTTTTACGTTCATAAGGTTCACATGATGCGATAGGTACTCTATTGCCTTCTTAGCAAACACTTTACTTATCATACAATCCCATTCTGCAAGCTGTCGGATTTCCATTGTCCTGCTCACAAAGTCAAAATAAATTTCTCCCCATTCGCCATCGTAGTCTGCCTGATACAGATAGACTGCGGTAGCGATTTCTTTTTTCTTCCTGGTAACACTCTTGCGCTTCATATGTACAGCGTGCAGAACACCACAGTGCAAAAAAAACCAACATCACATGAGTACCAAGCCTTTTATTACCATCCACCATTGAATGGTTTTTTACCAAACCAAAGCATAATTGAGCTGCTTTTGCCTGAATACTCGGATATAATTCTTCTCCACCAAAGGATTGAAAGGGATTAGAAAGTGCAGAATCCAGCATTCCCTCATCACGAATACCTGTACTTCCACCAGTGGCTTCTATCAGCCGTTCATGGAGAATTAAAACCTGCTTTTTACTTAAAATTATCATTTTGCAAGTACCTCATACGCTTCCATATTCTGCTTTATTAACCGTTCAGATATGGAAAGCACATCCTCCGTCGCTGCAATTTTTTCTTTTTCAGCCCTGCTGAAATCAATCACAAGGTATCTGGGTACATTATTCTTTAGAATGACGGCTGTTCCATGTTCATCAACTACTTTCGTTACTCTGGAAAAATTCTGATTTGCTTCCGTAATTGAAATCATTGTGTTTGTATCTATTGTCATTTTGCATACACCTCGCTTTCACGTATAGTATATACAAATTCTAGCTAGAATACAACCTATTTTTATTTCTTTTTTGAAAACTCCAGCTTGAACTTATACTGTGAACCTTTGATTTCCTTGCCATCTTTGGTATAGGAATAGTCCTCGATTCCTTCTGGGATAAGGTAAGCATCATAGCTTCCTTTCTTTTCCTTTAAGCCTTTCACAAAAATCTTTTCCCCTCCAGTATACTCTTAATCTGCGTATCAGAAAGCATAGTACCCATAGCTTTGCCGACATTCATACCACACTTATTTTTACAATAAGCTCCAAATTTTCCCTTTACCGTTACTTGGTGGATTCGATTCTGGTTGAGAGAATAGCATAAATGGAGTCTTTGCTGATGCTGATGGATTCCTTGCTGACGAATGAGAGAACCATCTACAAGAAGTGAGTTGATCACCACGAGTAGAACCGTCAATGAGGGATTATTGTTTCAAATTCTGAAAATGGAAAATTCTTGTTTATGGTACGCATAATATTTTTTTCTTATACATGATTTGATATAATAAGTACATCAAAGAAAATGACATTTCATGGAAAAAATATGAAGATAAACAGGAGGTATAACATGAAAGTTGTTATAGCAATCGATTCTTTAAAAGGAAGTCTTACTTCCATGGAAGCAGGCTATGCGATATCAGAAGGAATTTGTCGTGCGGATGCAAATGCAGAGGTCATTGTACGTCCTCTGGCAGACGGCGGAGAGGGAACGGTAGATGCTTTAGTATGCGGGATGAATGGAGTCATACAAAATGTTATGGTTACTGGTCCTCTCGGGACGCCAGTAAGTTGTGAATATGGTATTATTGAACAGTCAAAAACCGCTGTGATTGAAATGTCTGGTGCTGCCGGAATTATTTTAGTGTCGGAAGAAAAGAGAAATCCTTTTTACACAACTACCTATGGTGTGGGAGAAGTTATCAGAGATGCGATCTCCAAAGGCTGTCGTCGTTTTATCGTCGGTATCGGAGGAAGTGCCACCAATGATGGAGGTATCGGTATGCTTCAGGCTTTAGGTTACGGTTTTCTTGATAAAGAAGGAAAGCAGGTGCCTTTTGGTGCGTGCGGATTAGGACTTCTGGACTCCATAAATACAGATTATGTGATTCCAGAGTTAGCAGAATGTGAATTTCGAATTGCTTGTGATGTGACAAATGTTTTATGCGGAGAACAGGGGTGTAGTGCTGTTTTTGGACCACAGAAGGGAGCTGACCCGTCTATGATCATGCAGATGGATAGATGGCTTGGTTACTATGCTGATCTGGCAAGAGAAAAATTTCCTAAAGCCAATCCGCAGCAGGCAGGAACTGGTGCTGCTGGAGGTCTTGGATTTGCTTTCCTGACCTTTACTAATGCCGTTTTGGAATCTGGTATCAAAATTGTTCTGGATGAGACCAGTCTTGAACAGTATGTTCAGGATGCAGATATCGTTATTACTGGTGAGGGGTGTTTGGACGGTCAGACTGTTATGGGAAAAGCTCCGATAGGCGTGGCAAAACTTGCAAAAAAATTCAACAAACCGGTTATCGCTTTCGCTGGAAGCGTCACAAAAGAAGCAATAGAATGTAATAAAAATGGAATTGATGCCTTTTTCCCAATTTTACGCAGTATAGTAACACTGGAAGAGGCGATGAAACCAGAAAATGCAAAAGTGAATATGACAAATACCGCAGAACAGGTGTTCCGTCTGTGGAATATAAGATAAAAATAAGGGGAAAATATATAAATTAGGGATTTACTATGTTGGATATTGTAAATGGTAAATTTAGGAAAAGACTTGACAAGGTTGAGATGGCATGATATAGTTAGCGAGAATTAGTTAAAACTAACTTGAAAATATAGTAGTGTAAAGGAATGCGCATTGCGAAGGCATATAAGGCAATTTCGATTATATATGAAAGCAATGCGCTGTTTTGTTGGAGGAGGTTAGTTTAGACTAATTCAAAAACGAAGGGAGGTATTTTTATTAAAAAATATAAATTTACATGGATTCTCGCAGCTTTATTAATCATATTCTCTATTTGTTCTTTATTTGTAGGGGTGCTTGAGATTAATATTGCAGATTTACTGCGTGGTGATAGTTCTCAATGGGAGATTTTTTTTATCTCTAGGCTGCCGAGGCTTCTGGCGATCTTATGTACAGGAATTGGTATGAGTGTTGCAGGGCTTATTATGCAGCAGCTCTGTATGAATAAATTTGTTTCTCCGACGACTGGTGCAACAATATCTTCGGCACAATTTGGTATTTTATTGGCTCTGGTATTTATGCCAGTTTCCACAATCTGGAGCAGAGCAATCTTTTCGGTTGTTTGTGCCGTTCTGGGAACATGGGTGTTCGTTTGGTTTATTCAGCGCATTCCGTTCAAAGATCCTGTTATGGTTCCATTAGTGGGTATTATGTTTGGAAATGTCATTGGTGGTATTACAAGTTATATTGCTTATAAATATGAAATGACGCAGGCTATTTCTAGTTGGCTGACGGGGAGTTTTTCTACAATTATCCGAGGCAGATATGAGATTGTCTGGTTGACATTGCCATTAGTTGTCTTTGCTTTTTTATTTGCAAATCATTTTAATATTGTAGGGTTAGGAAAGGATTTCTCTAAGAATCTTGGAGTGAATTATAATGTTACACTGTTTCTGGGGCTAACTATTACGGCAATGATTACAGCAAGTGTGGTCGTTGTGGTAGGAAGTATTTCTTATATTGGTCTGATTGTGCCGAATTTGATTGCAATGTTTAAAGGAGATAAAATACGTGGAACGCTGATTGATACCGCATTATTTGGTGCCTTGTTTGTGCTTGTTTGTGATATGATCGGACGCATTGTGATTACGCCTTATGAACTTCCAATCGAATTGATTGCAGGAGTTGTAGGAAGTTTGATATTTATTGCGATGTTAATTTATCGTTTGAATTATGGGCGCAGAGCAATACGAATAAAATCAAAAAGAAAGTCAATGGAAGGGAGTGTAGCATAATGAAATACTTGTTTGCGTTGCATCAAAACAGTCGAAAAAAAGTTATGATATTACTTCTTTTATCCATGATTTTTATTTTATTATATATGACAATCGGTGTTCGTTTTGATCATCCGCAGTTATTGGCATATGCAATGAGACAACGATCTACTAAAGTTATAGTTATGATAATTGTGGCTTTTGCAATCGGAGCAGCATCGCTTGTGTTTCAGTCCATCATAAATAATACGATTGTAACTCCTTGTCTTCTGGGAATGAACTCGTTATACAGTTTAGTTCACACTGCTGTAGCATTTTTCTTAGGAACGGGAAGTGTCTTTTTGAGAAACAGCAATGTAGCTTTTCTGGTAGATCTTCTTATCATGGGTGTGGCAGCAACTTTTATTTACAGTTATATTTTTAAAAAGACGAAATTTAATGTGTTGTATGTGTTGCTGATTGGAACTGTATTGACTTCTTTTTTCTCAAGTATCCAGAATACGCTCGTTCGTTCTATGGATCCGAATGAGTACGATACACTGTTGACGACACTAGTTGCAAGCTTCAGTAATATCAATGAGAAAATTATTTTGTTTGCTGTCGTCTTTATGATAGGGGTAATGTTTGCCTTGCGAAAAGAACTTGCAGTACTGGATGTAATTACATTGGGAAAGGCGCAGGCAATTAACTTGGGAATTGATTATGATCATACAATACGAAAACTTTTACTGGGGGTTGTCATATTGATTTCCATTGCAACCGCATTAGTAGGACCAATTTCGTTCCTTGGTTTAATTGTTGCCAATCTCTCAAGACAGTTATTCTGGACCTATCGACATCAAGAGTTAATATTAGGATCTACTTTGATTGGGGTTTTGGTATTAATTGCAGGACAGCTTATTGTAGAACAAGTATATTCATATGCGATTCCAATTAGTGTATTTATTACTGTGGGCGGAGGATTGTACTTTTTGTATTTATTACTGACACAAGGGAGGAGAAAATAAATGCGTGTAAAAAAACTGACAAAATCTTATGACGGAAAAAATGTCGTAAATGGTGTAGACTTTGAAATTCCAAAAGGCAAGGTGCTATCGTTGATTGGTCCAAATGGTGCGGGAAAATCTACTGTAATGGGAATGATTTCTCGTTTGATTGCGAGCGATACTGGTGTTGTTGAATTTCAGGGAAAAAATATTCAACAATGGAAAAGTCGGGAACTTTCAAAAAGACTAGCCATTTTGACGCAAAGTAATAATATTCAAATGAAGCTGACTGTAAGGGAACTGGTAAATTTTGGTCGTTTTCCTTATTCGGGAAGTCATTTGACAGAAGAAGATGAGGTGATTGTAGAGAAGGCAATTGCTTATATGGAATTGACGCAGATGCAGAATCAATTTATAGATGAACTTTCTGGTGGACAGAGGCAGCGCGCATATATTGCTATGGTTATTGCACAAGACACAGAGTATGTGCTCTTAGATGAACCAACGAATAATCTGGATATTTATCATTCAACCAAAATGATGCAGATTGTGCGCAGACTTTGTGATGAGTTAGGAAAAACGGTTATTTTAGTGCTTCATGAAATCAACTATGCAGCTTTTTATTCGGATTATATTTGTGCGTTTGTGAATGGAAAGATTGCAAAGTTTGGTACTGTGGAGGAAGTAATGACAAAAGAAAATCTATCGCAGATTTATAATGTTGATTTTGAAATTATGAAAATTGAGGGAAAACCTCTTTCAATTTATTATTAAACAAAAAGGAGATTATAGTGATGAAAAAATTTCTATTTATTTTATTAGCAGGCATAATGATAGTTTCTTTGGTTGCATGCAAGAATGCGGCGAGTAACGGTGAGACGAGCAGTACAGAAGAAGCAATTACCTTAACTACTCGGAATGGAAAGGGTGAAACTGTGGAAGTAAAGTTTCCTTCTAATCCACAGCGTTTAGCAGTTATGGACTTAGGTGCATTAGATATTTTAGACAATATTGGTTACGGTGATCGGATCGTAGGTGTTTCAAAAGGATCTTCTATTGACTATCTGCAGAGTTATTTAACGGACGAGAAGCTGTTTCATTTGGGAACAGTAAAACAGCCTGACATGGAGGCACTTATGGAAAGTGATCCAGACATTATTTTCATTGGTGGTCGTATGTCTGCCAGTTATGATGAATTGGTGAAGATTGCACCGGTTTATATTGTTTACACAGATATGGAAATTGGTGTGGTAGAAAGTACGGCTATGAATGCTAAAAACATTGCATCTTTATTTGGAGCAGAAGAAAAAGTGGATACTTTGCTTGAGGATTATACATCACGTATTGATGCTTTGAAAGCAGCTGCAGAAGGTAAAACTGCGATTGTGGGTATGGTAAATGCGGGAGGCTTCGGTCTGCTTGGTAATGATGGACGTTGCTCTATCATTGGAAGGGAGATTGGTTTTGAAAATGTGGGAGTAGACGCAAAAGTTGATACATCTGCTCATGGAAATGAAGCATCTTTTGAATTTGTTCTTTCAAAAAATCCAGACTATATTTTTGCAATGGACAGAGATGCTGCTATTGGTACGGAAGGGGCACAGTTGGCAGCAGAAATTCTGGATAATGAACTGATTAACAAAACAGATGCTGCCAAGAATAGTAATGTTGTCGTATTGGAACATTCAAATGTTTGGTACACAGCAGAAGGCGGCATTACTGCACTTGGTGTGATGCTTTCTGATTTGGAAGCTAGATTATTGAAATAGAGGAGAATAATATAGAAGTCCTGTCGGTGATTATTTAAACCGATAGAATACAAAGGCGTGTAGCCAGGCGGAATAGTTTCAGCAATGCCATGGATACACGCTTATTTTTTGCAAGGAAATGGTAGAACAATCAAATCAGTTTTTGGCAACTGGGAATATGGGGAAACACAGCTGCTTGCCTTATAGTTTTATATAAAAGCGAAAAAATGTTCGGATCACTATTGCTGTTTGTACGGAAGTGTGGTATATTATATCTATAAAAAAGTTGAAAAATATCGTACATATATAATATTGATGAGTGTTGAGCAGATATAAATAATTAGAGCAAATGGAATTTGCTTGAAGTTAGCATGAGAAAGATATTGACAAGTAAGACGATTTTCTTCATTGGTGAATTCCTTTGTTTCATGTATGCCAGCACGAAGATATATTTAATAAGAAGAGTGCATGAAGAAAAAAGTAGTGAAAGGATGGCGGATATGTCAGATAGGGAAGAAAAATTTGAAAAAATGCTGGAAGATATTCAGCAAAATTATTCGGATATTATTTAGAAGATGGAAAAATTAAAGGAAGAAAATAAGACGAAGTCTGCGACATATCGTCAGCTTATGGGAAATAAGCTAAACTATCAGAACATGTTGTCAATGTATAAGCTGTATGGGTTAATAGAAATCTTGTAATGAGTGACGAAACACCTAAAGATAGTGCATTTCTATGAAACAAATGCTAGGAGGAGTATTATGAGCATGATAAAGATTGAACATCTGACTCGAGATTATGGAGGAGGAAAAGGGATTTTTGATGTGTCTTTTCAAGTCAAGCAGGGGGAAGTCTTTGGATTTCTTGGACCAAATGGTGCTGGTAAAACAACTACAATCCGACATCTTATGGGCTTCCTGCAAGCAAAATCAGGTCAATGCATCATTGATGGGCTTGATTGTTGGAAAGATCGAGAGAAGATTCAGGAAATACTTGGATATATTCCTGGAGAAATTAGTTTCTTTAATGATATGACAGGAGTAGAATTTTTGAAATTCATTGGGAAATACCGTAAGAATCCTTCAGATATCCGTAAAAATGAACTAACTGAACGTTTTGAGTTAAATCCACATGGAAAAATCAAAAAGATGAGCAAGGGAATGAAGCAGAAAATCGGAATTGTTGCTGCCTTTATGCATGATCCTGATATTTTAATTTTAGATGAGCCTACCAGCGGTCTTGATCCGTTAATGCAGAACCGTTTCATTGAGCTTGTGCAGGAAGAGAAAAAAAAGGGAAAAACTATTTTGATGTCTAGCCATATGTTTGAAGAGGTGGAGCGTACCTGCCACCAGATTGGTATTATTCGTGAAGGAAAGTTAGCTGCATTGGATTCTGTGGAAAAACTTCGAGAACAATATGTACGCTCTTACACCGTTACTCTTGATACACCAGAGCTGGCGCAGGCTTTTGCGAAAGATTTTGGCGGCATTTGCAATGGGCTGCGTGTTACCGTTACAACAAGGCAGAGTCTGGAAGATATTTTTATGCATTACTATGGAGGTGATGAGAATGATTAATTGGACATTGTATAAACGTGAAATGAAAGGAAGCATTAAGTTGTTGGTAATTTTTGCGGCAGTTATCACATTATACGTCTCCATTATTATCAGCATGTATGATCCAGAAATGATGAAAACATTGGACAACTTCATAGAGGTTATGCCGGAAATGATGGCAGCAGTTGGCATGAGTGCAGGTGCGACAAGCCTGATAGGCTTTATGGTATCGTATCTTTACGGTTTTATCCTGTTGATTTTTCCTATGATTTTTTGTATTCTTCGAGGTAACGGACTAATTGCCAAATATGTGGACAGAGGTTCTATGGTTTCTCTGTTAGCAGCACCTGTAAAACGTTGTACGGTCGCATTTACGCAAATGACCGTGCTAGTAAGTGGAATTTTTATTCTTATTGTTTATAGTACAGCATTGGAATTTGTATGTGCTGAACATTTTTTTTCAGGTGAGTTAGAATTAGAAAAACTTCTTTTTCTCAATCTTGGATTGTTGTGTTTGCATCTATTTATTGGAAGCATTTGCTTTCTAGCTTCCTGCATATTTTCCGATACAAAGTACAGCATTGGATTTGGAGTAGGAATTCCAGTGCTGATGTATGTCCTTCAGATGCTTGCAAATGTTGGAGGATCAGCCGAAAAAGCAAAATATTTTACCTTTTTCACTTTGTTTTCACCAGATGGCATTATAGCAAGAGAGAGTGATGCAATCATGGGAATGATTGTCCTGCTTCTGGGTGGAGTTGTGCTGTTTATTTTAGGAATTATTGTATTCAATAAAAAAGATCTTCATATTTAGTGAAACCTCGTCTGAATTCTGCAGGCATTCAGACGAAATTTTACAAATCACTGCTGAAAAAAGAATAAATGTAAGTGTTAAGAATGCCTAGTCAATTTTATACTGACTGGGCGTTTTCATATTTTAATCATAAATTGTCTTTAAATTAACAATTTTTTCAGTAAGCTACGGTAAACGCATATCTCTCTTTTTGACAAAAAATCAAGGCGTTTTTTGTTGAAGTAATACAAAAACATAAGCTTGAATTAAGCTTTAAATATTTACAAATCTTGAGATTAAACAAAAATAACCTCTATATTTTCTCAGGGAACTATCTGTTTAC